>JANXCH010000012.1 GCA_025060295.1 Dehalococcoidia bacterium
CCCTTCATCGCCCCCACACCACGCGTCGTCGTCACGCCTACACCAACGCCTGCCGCTCCCGTTGGCCCCAAGCGCGGGGGCACCCTCCGCTTCGTCCCCCACGCCGACCCCGCCACCCTTGACCCCACCTGGACCACCGCCGCCATCACCTTCACCTATGCTGCCAATGTATTTGATGTGCTATTGGCACGGGATGAGAAGATGGAGGTCCGCCCCCAGATGGTAGACACCTGGCGGGTGAGCCCGGACGGCACCGAATACACCTTCGTCCTGCGGGACGGTCTGCAGTTCCACGACGGCACGCCCGTTACTAGCGAGGAGGCGGTGCTCTCCCTCCAACGCTGGGGCAAGCAGGACCCCCAGGCCCGCATCATCTTCGCCGCTTTGGAAAAGATCGAGACCATTGATGCCAAGACCTTCCGTATGAAACTGAAGGAGCCTCTGGGCATCACCCTGGAAGCCATCGGCAAGCCCAGCAGCTACCTGCCCGTGGTGTTCAAGAAGGAGGACGCCCTCAAGCCCCCCACGGAGCGGGCCGACGCCCGTATCGGCTCCGGCCCCTACAAACTGGTCGTCCACCAACCAGGGCATAAACTGGAGTTTGTGCGCAACGATGCCTATCGGCCACGCCCAGAGCCTCCCAGTGGGCTGGCCGGCGGCAAAATCGCCTACGTGGATCGGATGGAGTGGCTGATTATGCCCGACCGGGCCACAGCCCTGGCCGCCCTGCGCACCGCTACCATTGACTATTTTGAAGACCCCCTCAACGACGACTTTGATGTGCTCTCCCGGGACCCCAACATCCAGGTGTTCATCGTACCCTTTGGGCGCCAGGCGTGGTTGCGGTTCAATGTGCTGCACCCGCCCTTTGACAAGCCCTTGGCGCGCCGTGCGGTACAGGTTGCCGCCGACCAGGCCACCTATCTGCGTGCCTCCTATGGACCCGAGCGTTTTTGGAACCGCTGTCTATCCATCTACCTGTGCGGGGGGCCGTGGGAAAGCCACGCAGGCACCGAGTTCGCCCTGAAGGGCGACTTGGAGCGGGGACGCCAATGGCTGCGGGAGTCGGGCTATGATGGCCGCCCCATCGTCATCATCGCCCCGGGCGACCTGCCCTCCTTGTATAACGCCTCGGTGGTCACCAAAGACCTCCTGGAGAAACTGGGGGCCAAGGTGGACTTCGTCTCCACCGACTGGGCCACGGTGGTTACCCGCCGCGCCCGCCGCGACCCGCCCGAGCAGGGCGGATGGCACATCTTCCATACCTCGTGGGGTTTCCTGAGCGTCATGGATCCCTCGGTGCATCAGGGTCTGACGCCATGGTTCGGCTTCTACAGCAATCCACGCGCTGATGAGTTGCGCACACAATGGGTCAAGGAGACCGACCACAGCAAGCGCAAACAAATAGCCGACGAGATTCAGAAACTACACTATGAGGAAGTGCCCTATGTGAACCTGGGGCAGTTCTTCAACATCCGGGCTGCCCGTAAAGAGGTGAAAGGCCTGATTGTGCACCCCGTGACGATTTTGTGGAACATCTGGCTGGACAAGTAGCACGGGATGTGCAAGACTAGAGGCACGGACGAGGGGCGTGAGCCCGAGACGAGGAGCGTAGGAGCGTGTCCACTTATGTGATTCAACGCCTGCTGGCGGCAGTGCCTGTGTTGATGCTGGTAGGGTTGATCGTGTTCGCCCTCCTGCGGGTCACGCCGGGCGACCCCGCAGCCGTGCTGGCCGGGGAGCACGCCACACCCGAAAACATCGCCCAAATCCGCGCCAAACTGGGGTTAGACCAGCCCATTTATGTGCAACTGGGGCGGTGGCTGGGGCAGATCCTGCGGGGGGATCTGGGGGATTCCCTGTTCACCGGCTATAAGGTGACGACCCTCATACGCCAGCGCCTGGAGCCTACCATCTCCCTTGCTATTCTGGCGGAGATTATCGCCGTCTCCCTGGCTTTGCCCATGGGCATCCTGGCGGCGTGGCGGGCCAACTCCTGGATAGACCGGGCGGTGATGGTGTTTGCGGTGCTGGGGTTCTCGGTGCCTGTGTTCTGGCTGGGCTTCAACCTCATCTGGCTGTTCTCGGTGAACTTAAACCTGCTGCCGGCGGCGGGGTATACACCCATCAGCAAGGGCTTCTGGCCATGGCTCCGCAGCCTTATCCTGCCCGCCGTAACTTTGGGGCTCGTCTTCTCCGCCCTCATCGCCCGCATGACGCGGGCGAGCATGCTAGAAATTTTGCGCGAGGACTATATCCGCACGGCGCGAGCGAAGGGTTTGGGGGAGCGGGCGGTGCTCCTGCGCCACGCCTTGAAAAACGCCGCCGTGCCCATTGTTACCATCATCGGTTTGGGCTTCGCGGCGCTCATCACGGGGGTGGTGGTTACGGAGACGGTCTACGCCCTGCCGGGACTGGGCCGATTGATCGTGGACTCCATGCTCCGCCGGGACTATCCTGTCATTCAGGGGGCCATCCTGTTGGTGGCTTTCGCCTATGTGTTCATTAACCTGGTGGTGGATTTGACCTACGCCTATTTTGACCCGAGGATACGCTACTAATGGGCACGCAGCAGCGCACCCTAGCGACAGCAGAACTCCGCTGGTCTGGAGCAGCCCGTAAGAGCCTGCGAGCACGCCTGTGGGCCTTTGTGCGGCGCAATCCCACTATGGCCGCCGGCATCGTGGTGGTGCTGATCATGATGCTGGTAGCCATCAGCGCCCCGCTGCTGGCCACCCATAGGCCCCAAGCCCTCAATCCCATCGAGCGGCTGCAGCCCCCTTCCCGAGAGCACTACTTTGGCACGGACCACCTGGGACGGGACATCTACTCCCGTGTCATCTATGGGGGGCGTGTCTCCCTGGTGGTAGGGTCTTCGGTGGCACTGTTGGCGATGTTCTGGGGTGTGGTGTTCGGGCTCATTGCCGGCTACTTCCGCCGGGCTGATGCCATCATCATGCGGGTGATGGATGGGATTATGGCCTTCCCGGCCCTGTTGTTGGCCATCGCTTTGGTGGCCCTCCTCACGGCGAGCATTCAGAACGTGATCATCGCCCTGACGGTGGTGGAAACCCCCAGGGCCACACGGGTGGTGCGGGCAGCGGTGCTGTCCTTGGCCACGCGGGACTTTGTGGAAGCGGCCCGTGCCCTGGGGGCCCGTGCACCCCGCATTCTCCTGCGCCACATCTTGCCCAACACCATCGCCCCCCTGATCGTGCAGGGGAGTTTCATCTTTGCGGCGGCAGTGCTCACCGAGGCGTCGCTGAGTTTCCTGGGAGCGGGGACACCCCCCACCATCCCCTCCTGGGGCAATATTATGGGGGAGGGACGGCAGTACGTGCAGCGGGCGGTGTGGGTAACCTTCTTCCCCGGGGTCTTTTTGACCATCACAGTGTTGGGCATCAACCTCATCGGCGATGGCCTGCGGGACATTCTGGACCCCCGTCTGGCGCGGCGTCTGTAACCCAAGCATTCCCCCAAGGTGGGTAGCGTCCTTTCCCTTTGCCCAGGCTGTGCCCCGTAGGCTTGGCCTGAGGGGTGGGGCAGTTGACAGTGGGGCGAGGAGGTGGTGTAAGATAGGGGTGAAACGGCACGGCTAGGTAGCTCAGCGGTAGAGCGGGCGCTTCATAAGCGTTAGGTCGCAGGTTCGAATCCTGCCCTAGCCAGGGCCAACACCGGGGGCGGCTAGCTCAGCGGCCGAGAGCGCCTGCTTCACACGCAGGAGGTCATTGGTTCAAATCCAGTGCCGCCCACCACCGTGCCGAAGTGGCGGAACGGCAGACGCGCTGCGTTCAGGGCGCAGTGGGCGTACGCCCGTGTGGGTTCAAATCCCTCCTTCGGCACCACGCGCGCTTGTAGCTCAGCTTGGATAGAGCGCAGGCCTGCGGAGCCTGAGGCCGTGGGTTCGAGTCCCGCCAAGCGCGCCATCCCCTTCGGCAACCATGGGCGGTTAGCTCAGCGGTCAGAGCGCCTGTCTTACAAACAGGAGGTCGCAGGTTCAATTCCTGCATCGCCCATATCTGCTCCCACCAGGTTTCCCCCATCAACCCTTCTCCTACGGCGCGGAGTGCCCTGGCAGTACTGAAAGGGCAGAAAACCGTCACCCCCGTTCAGTAGCCCGGTGCTATGGGAGACCTTTCCCACCCCGGAACAGCATCTCCACAAGGGGCGTGTGGAACAACCCCGTATACCTTTGTGGAACCCTCGCAGGGCCGGATGCCCTCTGCGCCACGGCGCTAGGGAGAGCCTGAAGGTGTCATGCGAACGCTACGGCGAAATCGGCGGGGTTGAGGCCGGCGATGTTGATCAATACCACAGAGTATTTGTGGCAATCCACTGCCGACATCCATGTTTCCAACCAAAGGTCCTTGATTTGTCTAGGAGCCGCAAAGTTACCACCTTCACCTTTACCTTTTTTATTTTTTCATGCTCCGGGGTAGTGTTCATAATATAACGGCTCGTGTTGCCCAAGGGTATCGGCATGTGCTGTGCTGTGATGTGATTTCTTTCAACTAGGTAACTGGCGATATAATATAAGAGATCCCGCCAAGAATCGAGAGTTTTCTCAGATCCATCTGGCAAACGTACCCTTTTGGGGTGTTTGTCATGTGTTCTCACTTCAAGTTTATCCAACGTGATCCAATTAACTGTGGAAACAGCGGGTGCAGCAGAAGGGGGGCTGTCGTGGGTGTTACTGTTGATGACTCTACCGGCGCCGAGGCGGTCTGCCTCAAAATGTTAGGCCGCCACAGGGTTCGGGCCTTCTTCGCCACCTCTGCGGGGTCTTCCCTCCCTATGTCCCAAGCGACCACCCTCTTCTGCTCCAAGGGAACGGGCTTGTGCGTTTCGTATATCTCCCACCGCAGGCCATCGGTAACCACAAAGTAAAGTGTCCCCTGCGTGAGACAGTGGTTTATCCCTTGTGCAAGGCCATCGGACAAGGGGCGTCCCAGACGCTTCGCCTCCAGATACATGTGCGCCTTTCCCGAAGCATCGAGCAGGGCATAATCTGCTGTCCCTGCCCCCGTGGACTCCTCCACCCTCACCTGTGTCGGGTCCTCCGTATCCCACCCCAACGCCCTCAGCAACGGGTCAATGAGGGAGTAGCGGGTTTGCGCCTCGCTAGCCCCCAGGCGAACTTGGTGCTGCTGGGCACGCTCCCGCAGACGGGAAATAACCTGTAGCAGTTCATCCAGAGGCATAACACACCCCCCTTATTTGCCATACTATGGCATGCATGATAAGGGATAAGTGTCAACTTTTGCTGGGGCCCTTCCCCCTCACACGCCCTTATCCGCAAGCAATTCCGCCACCTCCGCCACCGAACGCACCACCGGCACCCCCTCGGGCGCCACCAGGTGCCCGTAGCGGTCCATCAGAACGGGATGTATCCCCACCCCTTGCGCCCCCACCACATCCGACTCCACCTGGTCGCCCACATGTAGCGCCTCGTGCGGTTGCACGCCTGCGCGGCGTAGCGCCTCCTGGAAGATGCGCGGGTGGGGCTTCTCCACCCCCACTTCCCGCGAAGTTACCAGGAAATCCACCGCCCCCGCTAGCCCCAGACCGTTCAACAGAGCAGGGCCGTCCCGATTGATGTTGGACAGAACCCCAAGCACCAAGCCCCGCTCCCTTAAGAGGCGCAGGCCAGGGAGCACATCGGGGAACAGGGCCAGGTCATAGGGCAGGGCGCGCACCGCCCGCCACACTTTCAGGGCCGTCTCCGCGTCCACCTGCACCCCCGCCCCCGCCAGGATGAGGCGCTCATACTCCGCCCAGAACTTGTCCACCTCCTCGGGCGGGCGCAGGCGCAGGGGCCAACGGGCGTTCTCCCGCGTCAGGTAGGCATCCGCCTGGGCATAGCCGCGGGCGATGCCTTCCGGGGACACCTGGAGACCCACTGTAGCCGCCGCGTGGGCCTGCACCTCCTCCCGCGGCGGCCAGAAGCGCGCCAGGGTGTTGTAGAGGTCAAAGAAGACGGCGCGTATGCCGACAAAACTCCGCCGACGCTCCATCAGCCCTATCCTATCCCGCCCCGCTCCCCAGGGGAAGGGGCCGAGGATGTGCTACCCTTGATACAGATGCCCACAGGGGGAAACACCGTGAGCCAGGATATCCTGCTAACCGTTTCCGACGGCATCGCCACCATCACTTTCAATCGCCCCACCCAGCGCAACGCCATGAACTACCAGATGTGGCTGGACCTACAACGCCTGATGGTAGACCTGGAGCACGACCCCCAGGTGCGGGTAGTGGTGTTCACCGGGGCGGGGGACGAGGCCTTCTCCGCCGGGGCCGACATCAAGGACTTTGACCTCTACCGCAACAACGCCGATAAGGCCCGCCTCTACGCCCACGCCTCCGAGGGCGCCATGGATATGATTGAGGCCCTCCCCAAACCCACCATCTCCCTCATCAAGGGCTACTGCATTGGCGGAGGGTGCGAACTCGCCACCGCCACCGACATCCGCATCGGGGCGGACAACGCCCGCCTGGGCATCACCGCCGCCCGCCTGGGTATTACTATCGGCTTCAAGGAAATGCGCCGGCTGGTGGACTGCGTGGGGCCGGCGGGGGCTAAGTACATCCTCCTCACCGCCCGCCTCCTGGACGCCCAGGAGGCCCTGCGCCTGGGCCTGCTCCACCAGGTCGTCCCCCTGGCCGAGGTAGAGGCCTACACCTACCGCCTCGCCCAGGAGATAGCCAACCTCGGCCCCCTCTCCCACCGCTACAACAAGCGCATCCTGCACAAGGTCATCACGGATCCCGCCCTGCGCCTGACCCCCGAGGAGGAGGCCATGCCCTTCCGGGTCTTCGACTCCCAGGACTACCACGAGGGGCGGCGGGCCTTCTTGGAAAAACGCAAACCCCAGTTTCAAGGAAAGTGAGTGGGCGTGGAACAGGTTGGGCTCCTGCGCCTTTTCCACGAGATCTTCCTCAAAGGGGGCAACCGCTCCCTGTTCGTGCGCCAGGCCCTGCACAACCTGCGCCGGGCCTTACAGGGCACCGGCTTGCAGGTCTATCCCCTCACCCCCCTTACGGCCGTTGTTCCCCTCCCCTCCGATGCCCATTGGGAGGCCCTCCGCCAGCGCGCATCCTTCGTGTTCGGCCTGGAACTCCTCTCCCGCGCCTACCGTGTCCCCCCCCGCATGGACGCCATCCTGGAGGCGGCAGAGCGCCTGACGGCCCAGCGCCGGTTCGCCTCCTTCCGCGTCACAGCCAAGCGCCAGGACAAGTCTTTCCCCATCCTTTCGCCGGACATAGAGCGCCAGGTCGGGGCGCTGGTGCAAACCAAGACGGGCGCCCGAGTGGACCTGGAGAACTACGAGGTGGAGGTGGTGGTCACAGTTCTGCCTCGCCAGGCCTTCGTCTCCATGGGGGAGGAGCGGTTGGCCGGGGGCATCCCCGTGGGGGTGAGCGGGACAGTGGTGGCTTTGCTCTCGGGAGGCATTGACTCGCCTGTGGCCTCCTGGCGGGCCATGCGCCGCGGATGTCGGGTGGTGTTTGTCCATTTCCACAGTTTCCCCCTGGTGGAGGGCACCTCCCGCGAAAAGGCGCAGGACCTGGTGCGCCTGCTCACCCGCTGGCAGAACCATAGCATCCTCTACTTGGTGCCCTTCGCAGAAATCCAGAAACGCATCATCCTCACTGTGCCTCCCAGCCACCGGGTCGTGCTGTATCGGCGCTTCATGTTCCGCATCGCCGAGGCGCTGGGGCAGGCTCACCGCGCAGGTGCCCTGGTTACGGGGGAATCCCTCGCGCAGGTGGCATCCCAAACCTTGACCAACATCACCACCATTGGGGCGGCGGTGCAACGGCTCCCCATCTTCCGCCCCCTTATCGGGATGGATAAGCAGGAGATCATCGCCCAAGCCAAGCAGATCGGCACCTACCCCATCTCTATCATCCCCGACCAGGACTGCTGTAGCCTGTTCGTGCCCCGCCATCCCAGCACCCAGGTAACGGTGGCAGAAGCGGAGCGCCTGGAGGCGGGGTTGGATGTGCACGCCCTGGTGCAAGAGGGGGTGCGCAGCGCCGAGCGCAAAGAGTACACCTGGCCGGAGGAGGAACCCTAGCCCAGGAAGCGCAGAACCCCCACCACCTTCCCCTTCACCTCCACCTCCTTGGGGTGCACATAGAGGGGGGCCATCTGGCTGTTGGCGGGCTGCAGGCGCACGAGCTCCCGCTCCCGGTAAAAGTGCTTCAGCGTTACCTCCCCGCTCCCCTTGAGCCACACCACGGCCATAGCCCCATTCTCCACCTGGGGTACCTGCTGGACGAGGATGATATCCCCGTCGGTAATGAGGGCGTCCAGCATGGACTGGCCCTTGACCCGCAGGGCATAGAGGGGACCACGGGTGGGCACAAGACTGGTGGGCAGTTCCAGGGTCTCGGCGCTCTGCCAGGCGTCTTCGGGGAAAGTGGGCAGGGGCTCCCCGGCGGCAATGGTGCCCAGGACGGGGATAGGCACCACCGCCCGCCCCCCAGGGCCGCCAATGAGGTCTATCCCCCGGGAGACCTCCGGGGAGCGCCGCAGATACCCCTCCCGCTGGAGAATCTGCAGGTTATAGTCCACCACCGAGGTAGAGGATAGCCCACACCCTTTCTGGATGTCCCGTATAGAGGGGGGGTAGCCGTGTTCCAGAATGAACTCCCGGATGAAGGTGAGGATGCGCTGTTGCCGTGGGGAAAGGGGGCGTCGCCCCTGCATGGTGGCCTCCTCGCCCTCTCCATAATGAACATGCGTTCTAATGGTGTAAGGTAACAATACCAAGTGCCCGAAGGGTTGTCAAGAGGCGTGGGGCAAGGCGGGAACAGGCACTGTTCCCCCCTTTGCAAAGGTGCCCGCCCTGCGCATGGTCTGGGCATCGTCCTCGTATGTTACAATCCTGGCGGGGCCGCCAGTGGGGTGGCTCCGGAGCGACAGGTAGGGGAGGTGTGCCGTGCCGTCTGCCAAGACCGAACTCATCGCCTACGGAGATGGCTACCTGCCGGTTCAGGTTCCCGACAACGCCCGTGTGCTCAAGCCCAAGCCCCCCCTCCCCCCTCTGACCGATGTGCGGTCGGCCCTGCGCGCGGCCCTTTACAACCCCATCGGCCACGAGCCGCTCCCGCGCCTGGTCGGCCCGAAAGCCCGAGTGCTCATCTGCTTTGACGATTCCTCGGGTGCCTCCTGGCAAACCAAGCCCCCCGATGTGCGCCAGGTGGCCATTGAACTGCTCCTGGAGGAACTGGGCAAGGCGGGCGTGCCCCAGGAGAACATCACCCTGCTGTGCACCCAGGGCCTGCACCGCAAACTCACCCGCCTCGAGATGGAGACCTTCCTAGGGCGCGACCTGGTGCTCCGCTTCGGCTACCGTCGCCTCTATTGCCACGACGCCGAAGACAAGGAGAACATCATCCACCTGGGCTACACCCGCCGGGGCTTTGATGTGGAGATCAACAAGGCCATCGTGGACGCCGACCAGGTCATCTACCTTTCAGTGCCTGGAAGCCCCTTCAATGGGGGCTGGAAGTCCATCGTCATCGGGGCGGGCACTTTCAACACTATCCGTCACACCCACCGCGCCTGGCCCACGGCCTCGGGCCAGTCGGTGGACGACCCCGAGCGCTCCGCGTTCAAGAAACTCGTCTGGGAACAGGGGGCGGTGGTGCAACAGCACCTGGAGCGCCAGGGCAAGCGCATCTTTACCATAGAGGTGGTGCACAACAACGCCCGCCCCCGCGAGGTTATCGCCCTTCATGCAGGGCATCCCCCCGAGGTGCATCCGCACACCTTGCGCATGCTCCAGGAGCAGGATGTGGTGGAGACCCAGGGGCAAAGCGATGTGCTCCTCTGCGGCATGCCCAATGTGGACACCTACTCCAAGTTCTCCATCTTCAACCCCATTCTGCTGGGCAACGCCATCGGTGCGTATGTGTATGGGGCCTTCCAGGGCCAGCCCTTGGTGAAGCGAGGGGGCATCGTCATCGTGGCCAGCCCCGCCCGCGCCGAGTTTGACGCCCGTTACTTCCGCCCCTACCTGGAATTCTGGGAGCGCCTGCTGTCCCTCTCCACCGACCCCTACTGGCTGTGGGAGAACTTCGCCGAGGAGTTCGCCCATCGCCCCGAGTATATCTACGCCTACCGCTACGATTACGCCTATCACGGTGCCCACCCCTTCTTCATGTGGAACCAAACGCTGGTGGTGCGGAGGAATGTGCGGGTGTGGGTGGCGGGGTGCAAAGACCCGGCAGTGGTGCGCCGGATGGGGTTCCAACCCTTCCCCACAGTGCAAGAGGCCCTGGCCGCTGCTGAGGCGGAGATGGGCAAGGGCTACTCCCTAACGGTGCTGGAGCGCCCCCGCGCCCTTATCCCGCGCGTCCTGCCTGAGACCGCGTCTTTTGGGAGCCGTTAGCGCAGGGGAGCACCCCCCTGCCCCAAAAGCGCCTGGGCACACCACTGGCAGGCGAACACTAGGCCTTGCGCCTCAGCGTGGGCGAAGATACGCCCGCAGGAGGGCACCGACACGCTTGCGCTCCAGGGCTGGTGGAAGGCCCCTCCACAGTAGATACACCGCGCCCGGTTCTCGGCATCCAGCACACCGCTACAGACAACGCATACCTCTTCTGTGCTCACGGCTCCCCCTTCAGGGTAGGCAGGCGCTGGCGCACATAGGCCCTCTCGTCTTCAGCCGAGAGGAGAAGCCCGTCGGCCCTGCGGGCGCGCAGTTCCCCCAGCAGACGTCCCACCCAGGGCCCGGGCGGCACCCCCATATCCAGCAGGTCTGCCGCCGAGAGACGGGGGCGCAAGAAGCGCCAGCACTCCAGATAAGTGTGCAGGGCCTGGCGCTGGGCGGCCTGGGATGCCAGCAGAGCCGAGGCCGCCACCGCCTCCAGGCGCAGGGGGTCCAGGGCTTGCTGCAGGGCGCTGGGCTGGGGGACAGATGTCCACTGGGCCAGGAGGCTCCGCACCCGTAGGGTGTGGTGCACCACATCTGTCCACCGCCGAGGCAGGCGTAGGCGCCTCACCAGAGCCTCGGCAGTGGACACGGGCAACGGATACACCAGGACGGCCAGCACCAGCAGAGGAGAAACCTCCCGCCCCTCCTCACGCCAGACCCCCAGAGCTTGGGATTGGTGATGTGTCCACTGCAGATTTGGCACGATGGCTTCCAGCACCCCCAGGGCTTGGGCCCGCTCCAACACCCGTTCGGGGAAAGGCTCTTGGAGCACCCGCTCCACCTCGCGGCGCAAGCGGTCGGGGGAGATAGTATCCAGAAAACCCCTATCCCGCACCAGGGCTTGGAGAGTGTGGGCCTCTATCTGAAAACCCAAACGTTGCTCGTAGCGGATGGCCCGCAGAATGCGGGTAGCGTCGTCCTGAAAGGAGCGATCGTGAAGGATGCGCACCTGCCGCGCCTGCAGGTCGGCGTATCCCCCAAAGGGGTCTAAAAGACGTCCCCACCCCGGGGGCGTCACGTCTATAGCCAGGGCATTGATGGTAAAGTCTCGTCGGGCCAGGTCATCGGTGATGGTGCCTGGGTGCACCACAGGCAAGGCCCCCGGGGCGGGGTAACTCTCCCGACGTGCAGTGGCTACATCCACCGTCCACAGGGAGAAGACGACCTTGGCCGTCATGAACGGGCTCACGGCGCGCACCTGGCCCCCGAAGCGCTGCGCAACGGCGTCAGCCAAGCCGACCCCATCCCCTTCGGTAACCAGGTCAATGTCCATCACGGGGCGGCGCAACAGCAGGTCACGCACTGGCCCCCCCACCAGATACAGGGATTGTCCCCTCTGGAAAGCGACCTCTCCTATTCCAGCCAAAAGGTCCAGGAGGGCTTTGGGGAGGCCCTCGGCCAGGGCCTGGGGCACCGGGGGAAGAACACGCGCCATCCCGTCCTGGTATCCTAAAAAGGGGTGCGTCGTCCCCAGCATAACACAGGAGCGCCGCCATGACCTTGGAGGCCCGCACGCTCGAGGAGCGCCTCCCCCGTCTGGAGGCTCAGCAGGATGCCACACGGGAGATGCTCCAGCAGATCACCCGCCGGATGTACCGTTTGGAGAGGCGGATGGACCGTCTGGAGGACATCATTGCCTCCCGCTTCCGGTGGCTGATGGGGACGCTGAGTTTGACGTGGATGACCACCATCGCCGCGGCAGTGGGCACCCTGCCGGCAGCCTTGTTCTCTCGCTAAGGTTTGCATGGTCGAGGAGGCCTTCATCCACCGCTTAGGGGTGCCCTGGAATGACCCCGCCCTTTTGCGTCAAGCCCTGGTGCACGCCTCCTATGCCAACGAACATCCGGAGGCCCGCCCCTCCAACGAGCGTCTGGAGTTTCTCGGCGACGCCTTCCTGGACTTCGTCGTGGCGGAGGAACTGTTCCGCAGGTGTCCCCACCTGCCCGAAGGTGACCTAACAGCTCTGCGTTCGGCAGTGGTGGAGGGAAAGGCTTTGGCCCAGGTGGCGTCCCTGTTGGGCATTTCTGAGGTTTTGCTCCTGGGCAAAGGGGAGGAGGCGAGCGGGGGACGGGAACGTCCCTCTACCCTGGCGGGAGCCTTTGAGGCCCTAGTGGGGGCGGTGCTCCTGGACCAGGGCTACCCGAGGGCACGGGAGTTCGTCCTGCGCGCCCTGGGCCCTCTCCTGGAAAGGGTGGTGGCTCAAGGCGCCCCCAAAGACCCCAAGTCCCTTCTGCAGGAGCGCCTGCAAGCAGAAGGCAAAGGCCTGCCCGAATATCGCTCAGGGGAAGTGCACGAGGGAGGACAGGAGCGCCTGTTTGTGGCCGAGGTGCTGGTGCATGGGGAAGTGGTGGGGCGGGGATGGGGCACTCGCAAAAGCCTCGCCGAGCAGGAGGCCGCCCGCCAAGCCCTGGCCCGTTTGTATCCCGAAAAGGGTTAAGTGTGCCCTAGCGTTACAATAGGGGTGTAAGGAGGCGGGATGGCGACCTTCGAGGAGCGCGTCGCCCGTCAGGAGGGCGTTCTGGAGCAGGTGAACGAGCGCCTGGGCAACCTGGAGCGGGGTGTAGATGCCTTGCGCCCGGAGATGGGCACGCGCTTTGAGGCCCAACGCCAGGAGATGACCCTACGCTTTGAGGCCCAGCGCCAAGGGATGATCAACCTGCGGCGGGACGTGGACACCCCCTCCTGTGGCTCATCGCTTTGCTGGTCACGATGTGGGTTAGCATTATCCTGACGATCCTCTTCCGTGGGTAACGGGGCGTGTTCGGACTGTTCCGGCGGGAGAAGGCCCACAGCGCCGTCCAAAAGGCACGCCAGGGCTGGTTTGGGCGGCTGGTGGGCCTTTTTCGTCGCCCCACCCTTGACCCCTCCTTCTGGGACGAGGTAGAGGAGACCCTGCTGGGTGCCGATGTGGGGGTGTCGGCCACCCAACGCCTTCTGACGGCCGTGCGCCAGCGCCTCGGCCAGGAGAAAGACCCCTCCCCCGCTACAGCCTTACGCCTCCTCCGCGAGGAGATGTTGGCCATTCTGCGCTCCCCAGGCCCACCTCCATCGCTTCCTCCCGGGGGAACGGCCCCCCGCCCCTGGGTGCTGATGGTGGTGGGCGTCAACGGCGTGGGCAAGACCACCAGCATCGCCAAACTGGCCCACTTCTTCCAACAGCAGGGGCGCACCGTGCTGCTGGGGGCAGGGGACACCTTCCGCGCGGCGGGGATTGAGCAATTAGCGGTGTGGGGAGGACGCTTGGGGTGCCCCGTGGTGGCCCACCAGCAGGGAGCCGACCCGGGGGCCGTGGCCTACGATGCCTACCAGGCCGCCAAGGCGCGCGGAATGGACATCCTGATACTGGACACCGCTGGGCGTCTGCACACCAAGACGCCCCTCATGGAGGAACTGCGCAAGGTGCGCCGTGTCCTGCAGCGCCTTGACCCGTCCGCCCCCCACCTGACCCTGCTGGTGCTGGACGCCACCACCGGCCAGAATGCCCTTCAGCAGGCGCGCGTGTTCACCGAGATGGTGGCGGTGAACGGCATCCTGCTGGCCAAACTGGACGGCACCGCCCGCGGGGGCATTGTGTTGGCCATCTGCCAGGAACTGGGCTTACCTATCCTTTTCATCGGCACCGGCGAAGGGGTGGACGACCTCACCCCCTTTGACCCCGAGGGATTTCTGGACGCCCTTTTGGCCCCTCTGGAAAGTGGTGTGTAAGCGCCTGCACCTGCTTCTGTCCCGCATATGAGGAGCGCGCCGTGGGTGAGACCCTACGCTGGGTCGCCGTCGTGGAGGGATTGGGGATTTTGGCGTTTCCCCTGGCTTTTGCCCTGGCACCCGCCCTGCGCGACCGGGGATGGAGCCTGGCCAAACCCCTTGCCCTCCTGCTCACCACCCTGCTCCAGTGGTGGCTGGCCAGTTTCGGCCTCCTTCCCAGCACCCGGTGGAGCCTCGCCCTGATCATCGCCCTGTGGGGGGTGGTCGCGCTGGCTTTGGCCTATCGTCAACGCCGCACCGTGGCCCAGTGGCTACGGGGTAACTGGGGCGTCGTCTTGGCGACGGAGGGGGTCTTCGTGCTGCTGTTCACCGTGTGGACAGTGTACCGCGCCTACACCCCCGAGATCGTCCACACCGAACAGCCCATGGATCTGATGCTCTACACCGTTGCGGGGCGCGCCCGCTGGTTCCCCCCGGAGGACGCGTGGTTGGCAGGCCTGCCCGTCAGTTACTACTATGGGGGCCACTTGATCTCCGCCCTGCTGGGGAAACTGGCGGGCGTCCCCAACG
The DNA here is from genome assembly GCA_025060295.1 of Dehalococcoidia bacterium. Taxonomy (NCBI): domain Bacteria; kingdom Bacillati; phylum Chloroflexota; class Dehalococcoidia; species Dehalococcoidia bacterium. Next base: position 14,718 of record JANXCH010000012.1, read on the forward strand.
GCATCGGCTACAACCTGGCCCTTTCCACGGCGGCAGCTTTGGCGGGGGTGGGGGCTTTCGGCATCGGGGCCTCCCTGGTAACAGGGCGGGGGTGGATCCTGGCTGGGGGGGCGAGCACCCTCGCCCTGCTGTTCCTCCCCAACCTGGAGGGGGTGTTGGAACTAGGGCGGGCGTTGGGGTTAGGCTCTTCTGCCTTCTGGCAAGCGGTGGAGATCAAGGGATTAGAGGCTCCCCTGCCTTCCTCCCAGTGGTATCCTACTGACGGCTGGTGGTGGTGGCGTGCCACGCGGGTCATTGACACCCTCCGCAACGGCCACAGCCTGGACTACACGATTCACGAGTTTCCCTTCTTCAGTTTCCTGCTGGGCGACCTGCACCCCCACGTGAATGGGTTGCCTTTCCTCATCGGACTAATAGGGCTAGCAAGCGGCCTGGTCTTGCACGGCGAGACCTTATCCTGGGGGTGGCTCCCCAGACGAGCTGGCATCCTCCTCGTGATGGGCGTGTGGGCGGGAGCCCTGGGCTTCATCAACGCCTGGGACCTGCCCTTGGGCCTGGTGGTGGTGTGGGGGGCCATCCTGTTGGTGGCCTGGCGCAGCGAACCGCCTGCGAAGGTCTTGTCGGTCAAGGCGCTGGCAGTGGCGGGGGTAGCCTGCCTGGGCGTGGCCGTGGTGGCGGTGGTGCCCTTCCTGCCCTTCTATGCCCACCTGGACTCCCGGGTGCATGGCATCCTGCCCGTGCGTGGACCCGTAAGCCAGGGGAAGCACCTCCTTATTGTATGGGGGCAGTTTGGGCTTCTCCTGTTGCCGGGGTGCGTGGGGGCGCTGGTGAGAGTGCTCCGCAGTGGGGTGCGGGCGCGAGATGGGGTGGTCGTCCTCCTGGGGGTGGCGGTGCTGCTTCTGGTCTGGCTGATGGGGGCACTCGTTGTGGGCGTCCCCGGTGTGGGTAGGCGGTTCCTCCACGCCCTGCCCTTTCTCGTGGGGGGGGGCTTGGCCATCCTGGGGAGCCTCACGGCCGTGCGCAAAGACACGTCCCTGGCCCTTCTATGGGGGCTGATCGGTATAGGAGTGTTTTTAGTGCTAGTGCCCGAACTATTCTACGTCGTGGATACCTTCGGCACGCGGATGAACACGGTGTTCAAACTGCACTACCAGGCGTGGGCACTCCTTGCCCTGGCGGTAGGCCCCGCCCTATACTACGGGAAACGCTTCGCTCAAGGGCGTCCCGTCCTTGCAAGGATGTGGACGGTATGGGCCGTGGCCACAGGTCTCGTTGTGCTTCTGCTGTCCTACTATCCTGTTGCTGCAAGCGTCAGCAAGGCAATCAGCACTCCCGGCTCCCCTACCCTGGACGGTTTGGCCTACCTGGACCGTTTCGGACGCCAGGGAGAGCGGGGCATCATCGCTGTGCTGCACCAGGTTAGTGAGCCGGGGGATGTGCTGGTGGAGGCGGTAGGGGATGCGTATACGGAGTACGGCTTCATTGCGGCGGCCACGGGCATCCCCACCCTCTTAAACTGGCCGGGGCACCAGGTGCAGTGGCGGCGCACGCCCACAGTGATGGACGGGCGCGCCGAGGCGGTACAAACCATCTATACCACCTCCTCCGAGGAGGACCTGCGCTCCTTGCTGGAGAAATACCGCGTCACCTATGTGGTGGTGGGCCCTCGGGAACGGAGGAAGTATGGGCAGGTGAACGAGGCCCTCCTGGAGAGGGTTCTGCACAAGGTGCTGGAGATGGACGGCTACGCCCTGTATAGACGGAGGTGAGGATGCTCCCCCAGGAGGTGGGCGGCACCCTGGAAGCCCCTGCTCCCGCTTCCACGCCCCGTTGGACGCTCCCCCTAGCGTGGGAGGTGGTGCTTCCCCTGGGGCTGATGGGCATCGCTCTGGTGATGCGCCTATGGGACCTGGGGAGCCGCGCCCTCCACCACGACGAGAGCCTGCACGCCGTCTACAGTTGGTATCTGGCAACGGGGAAGGGCTACCGCCACGACCCCATGATGCACGGCCCCTTCCAGTTCCACGCCAACGCCCTGCTCTTCTTCCTGTTCGGGGACAGCGACTTCACGGCGCGCTTGCTGTATGCCCTGTTTGGGACGGCTTTGGTGGGCCTGCCCTGGCTGCTGCGCCCCCAGTTAGGGACGGCCGGTGCCCTCTGCGCCAGCGCTTTCCTGGCCTTCTCGCCCACCCTTTTGTATTTCAGCCGTTTCGCCCGCAACGACATTCTCATGGCGGTGTGGGCGGTGCTCCTCATCTGGTGCACCTGGCGCTACTTGGAAAGCCCCCGCCCCGGGTATCTCTATGCCCTGGTAGCGGTTCTGGCCCTGGCCTTTGCAACCCACGAGACGGCGTATTACTTGACCCTGCTGACGGTGGGGTTTTTGAGTGTGGTGGGGTGGCGCGACCTGTGGGACTGGCTCCGGGCGCGCAAGGGGTTCGCCCAGTTCGGCCCAGCGGGGAGCCTGCTCTTGGTGCTGGTGACCGTCACCCTTCCCCTATGGACACCCCTTGTAGCGCTGTTGCCGGGGCTGGCGCCCACCCTGGCCAACCCCGACCCTGCCATGGGTGCGGTGGGTCTGCCCCGGGGAGCGGGATGGTATGTGGCCATCGTCTTGCTGGCTACGGGCTTCGGGGTGGGGGTAGCACTGGGCCTGTGGTGGAACCCCCGGCGCTGGCTGGTGTGCGCCGTCATCTTCTACGCCATCTGGCTCACCTTCTTCACCACCGTGTTCACCAACCCCTTCGGCGTGTTCACAGGGGCGTGGCAATCCCTGGGGTACTGGATGGCCCAGCAGGAGGTGGCCCGCGGCGGCCAGCCCTGGTATTACTACTTCGTGGTGGGGTGGACCTATGAGTTCCTCCCCTTCCTGCTGGCCCTGCTAGGCCTCGCAACCGCCTGGCGTGCCCCCCTGTTTATCCGCTTCTTGGCCTACTGGCTGGTCGGCTCCTTCATCCTGTACACCTGGACCTCCGAGAAGATGCCTTGGATTATGGTGAACATGGCGTTCCCCATGGCGTTGTTGGGCGGGTATGTGGTAGGGCGATGGGTGGAGGCGGTGCCGTGGCGGCGGGCGTGGGAGAGGGGGGCCATCCTGGCCATCCCCCTGGTGCCTGTGGCCCTGATGGTGGGCTACCGCGTGGTGTTCCTATCGCCGCCCGAGGGGGCGCTAGGGCCCCTCTGGGTGCTGGTGTGGGTGGGGGTGTGGGTGGCCGTGGGAGGGTTGGCGATGGCCTTCGCGACCCGCGTCGGGTGGAGGGCGGGCGGAGCGCTCTTGGGCATGGGCCTGGTGGGGATGCTGGGCCTGCTGACCCTGGCCGCCGGCTGGCGCGCCACCTATCGCAACGGCGACGTGCCCTATGATCTGCTGGTGTATACCCAGACCGCCCCCGACATCCCCCGCATCGCCCAAGATATTGAGCACATCGCCCACGCCACCGGCCAGAAGGAGAACATGAAGATCCTGGTGGATGGGGCCGATGGGTTTGCCTGGCCGTGGGTGTGGTATTTGCGCCGTTTTCCCGAGGCGGGGTACCCTGATATGACCTTCTCCCCCCTGCGGGCACCCGTGGATGCCCATGTGGTGCTGGTCAACGCTGTGAACATCGCCCCGGCCCGCGCCGCCCTGGGAAGCGACTTTGTGGAGGCCCGCCGCTACATCCACCGCTGGTGGCACCCGGAGACCTATCGCCTCGCCAGCCCGCGGGTGTTTTGGGAGGGCCTGCGCGACCGCAAGGTGTGGCGGAGGGCATTAGACTACTGGCTCTATCGCAAGATGGGCACCCCCCTGGGGCACATAGATGCCTACCTGTTTTACCGCGCCGACCTGCTGAAAGCTGTGCCCTAGCTTTGTCTGCTATACTTGGTGCAGGAGGCGTGCGTGGTGGCGGTCACTCTGGCCGAAAGCCTGGAGGCCTTGCTGGCCGAGGCGCGCAGTTACCTTCCCCCGGAGGCTGTGGAGCGGGTGGAGGGGGCCTATGCCTTCGCCGCCCAGTGCCACGCCCATCAGAAGCGGGCCTCGGGGGAGCCGTTCATTATCCATCCCTTGCGGACCGCACTGCACTTGGCCCGTTTACACCTGGATGCCGACACGCTGGTCGCCGCCCTTTTGCACGATGTGGTGGAGGACTGCGGCGTCCCCTTGGAGGACCTGGCCCAGCGCTTCGGAGAGACGGTGGCTCGCCTGGTGGACGGGGTGACCAAACTGGCCGTGTTCGACCAGGTGAAGGGGAACACGCGCACCGACGAGAGCCACAAGCAGGCCGAGAACATTCGCAAAATGCTGGTCGCTATGGCCCGGGACCTGCGGGTGGTGCTCATCAAACTGGCCGACCGCCTGCACAATATGGAGACCCTGGACGCCCTTTCTCCCGACCGCCAGAAAGCCATCGCCAAAGAGACCATGGACATCTACGTGCCCCTGGCGCACCGCCTGGGCATTTGGGATATCAAGTGGCGTCTGGAGGACTTGGCCTTCCGTTACCTGTACCCCGAGGACTACCGCCAAACCGCCCAGATGGTGGCGGCTCGGCGCGCGGAGCGGGAGGCCTTCATCACCTGGGCGTGCGACACCCTGCAGAAGGAACTGCTCAAATACCGTATTATGGCACGGGTCTACGGACGCCCCAAGCACCTCTATAGCATCTGGCAGAAGGCCCATAAGTACGCCGCCCAGGGTAAAGACCCCTCCCAGATTTACGACTTGTACGCCGTGCGCATCATCGTCCCCACCAAGAGCGACTGCTACCGGGCTTTGGAGGTGGTGCACAACCTGTGGCCCCCCGTGCCGGGGCAGTTTGACGATTACATCGGCCGTCCCAAGCCCAACGGCTACCAAGCCCTCCATACGGCGGTCATTCCTCCGGGGTCGTTCCCCCTCGAGGTGCAAATCCGCAGTGAGGAGATGCACGAGGCGGCGGAATATGGTGTGGCCGCCCACGTGCGCTATAAGGAAGGGAACGGGGGAGGGCCCCACTTCCAACGGCGCATGGCCTGGCTCCACCAACTGCTGGAGTGGGGGCGCTCCCTGCAGCAGGCCGAAGAGTTCGTGGACACGGTCAAGACGGACATCCTGTCGGACCAGGTGTTCGTGTTTACGCCCAAGGGGGATGTGAAGGAACTGCCCAAAGGCTCTACGCCCATTGACTTCGCCTACTTGGTGCACACAGAACTGGGGCACCGCTGCATTGGGGCCAAGGTCAACGGCAAGATGGTGCCCCTTAACTACAAACTGCAGACAGGCGACACGGTGGAGATTCTCGCCTCTAAGACGGCGCGGGGGCCCAGCCTGGACTGGCTGGACCCCGACTACACCGCCAGCGCCCAGGCGCGCCAGAAGATACGCCAGTGGTTCCGCCGCCAGGAGCGCCCCGCCAACATCCAGCGCGGCAAAGAGGTTCTGGAGCGGGAACTGAAGCGCCTGGGCATGCACGGACGCCTCAAAGAGGAGGATCTGAAGAAACTGGCCTCCGAGGAGTTCGGGATCGCCGACGTGGAGGACTTCTATCTGGCCCTAGGCACCGGTGCCATTACGGCAGCGGCGTTGGTGGCGCGCCTGTCGGCCCAGTCCCTGAAGCCCGCACCTCAGACCCAGTTACCTTTGCCCTCCATCGGCCCCGCCTCGGGCATTCAGGTCTTAGGGGTTGGCGACCTGCTGGTGCGCATGGCCCCGTGCTGTAGCCCCGTGCCGGGCGACCCCATTGTGGGGTTCGTGACCCGCAGCCGCGGGGTCACCATTCACCGCCAGAACTGCTCCAACCTAACCCACGAGGACGAGCGGGAGCGCCTGCTCCCCGTAACCTGGGGGCAGACCCAGGAACTGTACCCCGTGCGGGTGCGTATCACTTTCATTGACCGCGTCGGCCTTTTGAAGGACATCACCACCCTCATCGCTGAGGAGGGGGTGAACATCGCCTCTATGGTGACGCGGGAGTTCGGGGATGGCCGAGGAGCTATGGCCATGACCCTGCACATTCGGGATGCGGAGCAGTTGGCACGCCTGTTCGGGAAGATAGAAGGGGTGCGGGGGGTGTTGACCGTCTCCCGGGTCTCCAATGCACTGGGAGCGGGACGGGCACGCCCCCGACGAGGCGAGGAGGCATCCCCTTAGACCCCCACACAAAGCCGGCGGTGGGGACACCCCCCCCGCCGGCCTGTTGAGCCCAAGAACGCCCGGTTAGAACGCCCCTGCCAGAGCGTGGGTATGCGCCTGCCGGGCCAGGGCCTGGCGCACCTGCTGGAGTTTGGCATAGAGGGCCTCGGCATACTCCTTGCCCTGCCCGTAGCGCTGATAGTACAGGGCCGCCTGGGCATACTGGTCTGCCAGGAACCGCTCCACCTGCTCTAGAGTCCACCGCTCCTGCATAGCTCCCTCCACGTGCTGTATGTTCACTAGCAAGTATAAGTCCAAAAGTGGACTTTTGTCAAGGGGGTGGACACCTGTGAGGAGCACAACCCCTGGCAGTGCGTGCCTGGCTCCTGTCGGGCTGCGGCCGCGCCAGGCCCGCACAGGGCCTACCCCACGAGGCTACGGCTGGATAGGCTTGGTTACAGGTGCCCCTGCCCCCCAGAAGAAGGCGCCCCTGCCCGCTACGGCCCCCACCACCACGATTTCGTAGCACTCGGGACCCTCCAGCACCGGCACCAGCGTCTCCGGGCTGTCCCAGAGCCAGGTCAACTCTGGATGCGCCAGGGCCAGGGCTTTGGGCTCCTTGGGGAGCATCAGCAGGCGGAAGGGCATGCGGGCTAAGCGGTGCATGGCCTGGCGCACGTGCTCCTTGCTCCAGCCCCCCTTGCGGAACACCTGGGCGTGCTCGGGGCAGATGAACAGGGTGTGGTGCTCCTTCTCCTGGGTGCCGTAGCGGGGATCGGTGCGCCGCCCCACCAGCCATTGGCCCGTGCAGACCTGGGCGGCGTTGCAGGCCGCCGTGGCAAACACGTGGACCAACCGCTCCGGCTCGGCACTCTGGAAGTCGTGGAGTTCGCAGATACCGTAGACAAAGTGCACAGTAACCGTGCTGGCATCGGCGGGGAAGCCGTGCTCCACGTGGTAAGGCGTCCAGGGGTTCTCCTCCTCGTTTTCGGCCACGCAGGCGCTATACTTCAGAGGCGAGCCGATAGTGTCCATGTCCGACACCCCAGGGTAGGTATGGCCGATGTTCATCATGCACAGGCGCACCGCCCGCCCGATGACCGTGTTGGCATACGAGACCGCCCCCGGCCCCAGGGCGCACACCCGGCTGTTGAGGTTGATCTGCCGCCGAATGGGGCCGTTCACCCAGATAAGGGGGGCATGAGGGCCGGTGGACATGGCCTTATTGCGCAGGTAGATCTGCGGCTCGGCCAGGCACTCTATCGCCGTGATCACAACAGGCAAGTGCTCGGGCCGACAGCCCGCCATGACCGCATTGGCGGCGATTTTGGCCACCGTGCCGGTGCCGAAGCCCGGCTCCAGCACCGCCACCACATCCTCCGGGTTGCGCCGGGTGCCCCGCAGCATGCGCTCCATAGCCTCCTCAGTGGGCGGGACAAGGGGGAGACCATCGCCCCATCCGTAGGAAAGGAAGCGCTCGTTCATGGCCTGGAAGGCCTGCAGGCCCCTACCCTCGAAGGTGAGCCACTCCTCGTCCACGAACACCAGCTCCTCGTGCACCTCACCTGCGGCGAGGGGCTGGGTGAGGCCAGCAATAACCTGGTCCAAAGCGCCCTCCACCATCGCGCGGATATCCTGGGGGGGTTGGTTGGTGAAGGGAAGGGGAACAATGGCAAGGGGCAACTCGGGGAGGCCGAAGGTGAGGGCACTGCGCCGGGCATCGCGCACAAACCCCTGGGCGGTGTAGGAGACAGTGGGAATACCCCGCCGCTCAAGGAGGGTCATGTCGTGGACAAGCCACGACGTGCACGACCCTCAGTCGCTAGTGGTGCCGATGACGGCGTCCACCTCCCGAGCGATGCGATCGGCCAGGCGGGGCGTCATGTGGCGAATCATAAACCCCACATCGCCGGGGTAAAAGGAGAAGCGGGCACCGGGGAAGCGCTTCTCCAGCAAGGCACGGGTATGCTCCAGGGCCACATCGCCCCCCGCTTTGATGTTCCAATACAACCCGATGCGCTTGCCGTTGAGGTCGGTCAGGCGGGGGGCAGGGGTGATCCTGGTCTGGACGGGTTTGGCCACGGGGTTGAACACCTTCAGAGGGACCATCGGCTTCCTCCTGCGCCTTTTTCGGGGAAAGTATAGCAGATGGAAAAGACCGCAATCCTCCCGCTCTGTAGGCCCCCTCCCGAAGGGATGGAGCCCCCCTTCTGACGGGATACCTGCGCCCACAATGAGGCTTGCACCTTCACCCCCCAAGAGAGGGAGCCGTCCCCAGTCTTCATCCTTCCCCTGCCGCCACCCCACACAGCCCAGGGGCTTGACGCTCATCCCCTTGGTGCCGTATGCTAACAGGTGCGAGCGGAAGTAGTTCAGGGGTAGAACGCCTCCTTGCCAAGGAGGAGGTCGGGGGTTCAAAGCCCCTCTTCCGCTCCATTTTTGTGCCCCTAACAGAACCCCCCAGGAATGCACCCCCCGTGATGGCATGCACCAGGGGCGAGCAGCGGGTGTGGGCATAGAGACTGCGCGCAATTGTCCCCTAACGCATGCCCTGCACACCCACATCCGCCCTGAAAACCGCGCGCCATGTCGCCTTGTCCAGGGCGTTCACCTTGAGCACCGTTGGCCGCTGACAGGTGCCGTGGCGGGCTAAACAGCGACCCTCCCCCTGGCGTGGCGTGCTGGCAGACAACACCCCCCGCATACCCCTCTGCACACCCGAGGGTATGGCGTATCCAGGGGCCCCGGTGCCGCCAACAGGAGGTGGGGGAAGGGCTAGCGCCCCCGCAGGCGGGGATCCAAGACATCCCGCAGGGCGTCACCCAGCAGGTTGAAGCCGAACACCGCCAGGCTAATGGCCAAACCGGGGAAGATCACCAGCCAGGGGGCCCGCTGGGCAAACTCGGCCGCCGAGCCGGAGAGCATACGCCCCCAGGAGGGGTGGGGCTCCGGCACCCCCAGCCCGAGGAAGGAGAGGCTCGCCTCGGTGAGGATGGCACTCCCCAACTGGGCGGTGGCTAATACGATAAACGGCCCCAAAGTGTTGGGGAGAATGTGCAGAAAAGCGATGCGCCAGTCCCCACACCCCACAGCCCGCGCCGCCTCCACATAGGTCATGGCCCGTATCTGCAGGGTGCTGGAGCGTATGACCCGGGCAGCCCTGGGAATGATGGGGATGGAGATGGCGATGATCACATTGGGCATGGAAGGCCCCAGGGCAGCCACCATCACCAAAGCCAGCACCAACAAAGGCATGGCCTGCATGATATCCATAATCCGCTGGAGGGTCATATCCAGTTTGCCCATAAAGTAGCCCGACAGGAGCCCCAGGATTCCCCCTACGACTGTACCCAGCAGGGTGGAGCCCAACCCTACAATCAGCGACACCCGTGCTCCGTGCACAATACGGCTATAAATATCCCGCCCCAGGTTATCGGTGCCCAGCCAATAGGTCTGATTGGGGGGGGCGAAAGTGGCCCGAGCGTTGACAGCCGTGGGGTCGTGGGTGGCCAGGAAGTTGGCGAAAATGGCCACCAACACCATCAGCAGGATGACCACACCCCCCGCAGTGCCCAGGGGCTTGCTCCGGGCGAAACGCAGGAGGGTTTTCCACCAGGGGCGCTTGCGCCCCGCCAGGGCTGTGAGCGTTGTCGCCGGCACACCCGATTGCGCCTGCACACCACACCCCCTCGCTATTGATAACGCACGCGCGGGTCCAGCCACCCGTACAGGATGTCCACCACCAGATTGGCCAGCACCACCACTGTAGCGATGAACATTACCAGGCTCTGTACGATGGGGTAATCCCGCTGGCGAATGGCATCCACCAGGTAGCGGGCCACCCCGGGCAGGTTGAACACCTGCTCCGTTACCACCAGCCCCCCGATAAGGAAAGCGAACTCAATGCCGATAACGGTAACCACGGGGAGCAAGGCGTTGCGCAGGGCGTGGCGGTAGATGACCACCCGCTCCCGCAGGCCCTTGGCCCACGCCGTGCGAATGTAATCCTCCCGCATCACCTCCAGCATGGAGGAGCGGGTAATGCGCATAATGAGGGCGCTGGAGCGATAGCCCACAGCCAGCGCCGGGAAGATGAACTGCTTCATGTTCGCCCCGAAGTCCTCAAAGGGGGAGACATAAAGCATCTCCGGCAACTGCCCCACCTGCACCAAAATCAGAATGATCAGAAGCCCGAACCAGAAGGCGGGGATGGACAGCCCCGCAATGCTGAACACCCGTAGAGCATAGTCCAGGGGCGTATCCTGGCGCACGGCGCTAATGATGCCTGAGGGGATAGCGATGACTATCGCAATGATCATGGACATAATGGCCAACTGCAGGGTTACAGGGATGCGGGGTTTGATGATTTCCCACGCCGGACGGTCAAAGAAATACGACTTGCCCAAGTTGCCTTGAAAGGTATCCCGAAGCCAGTTCCAGTACTGGACCACCAGGGGCTTGTCCAGACCCAGTTCCTTCTCCAGTTGGGCCTTGGCCCGAGGATCCACATAGCCGGCCGACTGAAAGATGAAGTCAGCGATGTTGCCGGGGGCCAGGCGCAACAGCACAAAGATGAGGATGGACATGCCCAGCAGGGTGGGAATGGAGACCAGGAGCCGGCGCGCTAAATACCCGCTCATCTCTGCCCGTCCTTTATCCCGTCAGGAAACCCTCCGCCTAAGTGCTCACGCTGTTTTCAATTACGATACCAAAGACCCCTGGGATGTGCCAACTGCATGCCCCGAATACAGAGAACACGGGCCTCACAGCTCCAGGATGCCCTGCCCCGCTGGGGAGGCACACAAGCCATTGCCCCCCCGACCCAGCGTATCCCCCAGGGGGAGACGCCCCGCTTGTGCTATACTGCATTTACACCGACCGTGCTGGAGGGGAAAGGGCTTGCCCGGCGAGAAGCCCATCGTCTACACTCTCCCCGATTGTCCCACCTGCCTCAAACTGAAGGTGGCTTGGCGTCGACGGGGCCAACCCTTTGAAGAGCGCGTGGTCAGCCAACGGCAGGAGTGGCTCAACGAGGCGTTGGCCCTGGCCGACACGGTGCCCATCATCGTGTGGCCCGACGGGAGGGTAGAGGTGGGCTTTGAGGGCGAAGAGGGTTGACACATCGGGTAAGGGACGGGGCCGGTGGCCCCCAGAGGCGAGACGCAGGAGGTTGAAGAATGGCCCAGAAGACCAGCGTGGTAACGGCCGAACGCTTCGCCAAAGGGCTGACTTACCAGCAGTTCCTGGCCCAGGCCAAGGTGAACCTGGACCAGTTCCAAAAATGGTATAACGACTTCACCCCCAAGCCTGACGACCTGGCCTTCTTCCGTCGGGCGCTGGCCCACCCCAGGGGGCCGGCCAAGGTGTTGGCCCTGGGGGAGGACTGGTGCCCCGATGTCTACCGGGGCCTACCGGTGATGGCCAAAATCGCCGAGGCGGTGGGCATGGAGCTGCGGGTGTTCCCCCGCGACCAGAACCTGGACATCATGGACGAGTTCCTCTACCAGGGGCAGTTCCGCTCCATCCCGACCTTCGTTTTCTACACCAAGAATATGGAGTATATCTGCCACTGGATTGAGCGCCCCGCCCTGGCCAACAAGGAGATGGCTGAGGTTACCGAGCACCTGAAGCGGGAGATGCCCCACGCCAAAGAGGAGGACCTGCGCGCCGAGCGGCGCAAGCGCCTGCTGGCCCGCTGGCCCGTTTGGCAGCAGGAGACGGTGCGGGAAATCCGCCAGATGCTGGCCCAGGCTCTGGGCATCCCCGCCTAGCCGGAGCGTTGGAGGGAGCCATGCCCCACACAGGCCTTGAGGTAGAAATTACCTTCTGCATGTCCTGAGGCTACCACTTGCGCGCCGCCTGGATGGTGGGCGAGTTGTTCAACATCTTCCAGGACACCATCGGTGCAGTGCGCCTGGTGCCCGGGGGCGGGGGCGTCTTTGAGGTGAAGGTCAACGGCAAACTGGTGTTCTCCAAGAAGCAAGTCGGGCGCTTCCCCGAACTCAACGAACTGGTGCAGGCCCTCAACGACGCCCTGGAGGCCCAGGAGAAGGGGTAGCCACACCCCTCGGGGGAATGCCCCCTTGACAGCGAGGCAAAAAGCGCTTAGATTTGAAGGTCAATCCTCTTCACCGTGGGGTGAAAGAGGGTGCCCCACCCCAGATGGTAGGGGTAGACATGGGACAGAGGTGGACGCAAGCACTTGTGGCTATAGTGGGGAAAGGTCTGCCATTCCTGGGCATGGGCTTGCTCTTATCCTGCGCCCGGATGCCCACCCCCACCCCAACACCCCTTCCCCCTTCCCCCACACCCACCCCCACGGTGCACCCTGCGGCCACCCCGACTCCCACGCCACTTCCTACTCCGACCGCCACACCCACTCCACCCCCCCTCCCTGGCCCCACCGTCTCCTCCCCCGTTCAGGATGGTTTGCGCCTAACCCTCTCCCTCTCCAAAAGCGAGTATCGCCTGGGCGAGGCTCTGGAGATCCGCCTGACCCTGACCACCACTTCTCCCAACGAGGTAATAGTTACCACGCCATCCTCCCAACTCTTTGACCTGGTCGTGCGCACCAAGGGCGGGGAGACGCGGTGGTCAGCGGGCCGAGCCTTCCTCCCCGTGGTAACAGCGCATCGCATTCCCCCCATTGGGGGGCTGACCCAGACTCTCTCCTGGTCAACCCAGGAGGCAGGCGAG
>JANXCH010000013.1 GCA_025060295.1 Dehalococcoidia bacterium
TCGGGCAGTTCGGGGGGCATGTCGGGCTCCAGTTCCACCTGGGCAGCTAGCATCCAGAGGGAGAGCAGGGTGTAGTAGCCGATGGTAACGGTGAGGTCCACAACGCCCTGCGTCCCCAGGCGGCGGACGGCCTCCTGCCAGAGGGCATCGCTGACCTGGCGGCGGCGCAGGAGGCTCTGGGCGAAGCGAACGGGGAGGGCCTCCACAGGGGTCAACCCCTTGGGGGCGGTGCCGTTTTTGATGGCCTGGATGGCCTCCTCCCGCACGCCCGCCAGACGGGCCAGGTGCACATGGTGGGTGAAGGGGTATTGGGCCTTCCAGTAGCGGGTGGTGGCCAGGATGGCCAGTTCCCGCGTTATGCCGTCCAGGGCGCCGCTAAGGAAACGGGCATATTCCCCAATGGAGGCCACCCGCGCCGCCATCTGGGGGCTGTGCAGGAGCAGTTGGAAGGGGCGGGCCACGTGCCCCCGCTTGGCGGCGATGGCGTCCCACGCCCCCCGGTGCTCGGGGGGCAGGTCCTCCCGACGGGTGATGTAAGGCAAACGGGCCATCTTCTGCCTCCTCGCTAGGCCGTTGGCCCCTATTGTGCACCAACGGGGCCAAGGGGGTATAGTCCCCCCGCCTCTGCCGTCGGTATCATGGGGGCGATGGTCCAGCCCATCGTGGTCTACACCGACGGGGCGTGCAAGATGCCCGAGAAGCGGGGCGGGTGGGCCGCCTTGATTCTCCAGGACGGCCAGCGCCGCCTCCTGCACGGGCACCAGGAGAATACCACTAACAACCGCATGGAACTGACAGCGGCCATCAAAGCCCTGGAGGCCCTTCCCGTTGGCTCCACCGTGATCGTCCGCTCGGATAGCGAGTATCTGGTGAAGGATATGCAGAGCCGGCAGGCTGGAGGGAAACCCCGCCGACGCAACGCCAACCTGGATCTTTGGCGTCGCCTGGACGAGGTGGCCAGCAGGGTGCAAGTGCGGTGGGAGTGGGTAAAGGGCCACGCCGGCCAGCCAGAGAACGAGGAGGTGAACGCCTGGGCGGAGTATGAGGCGGGGGTCCGCTCCACACCACCCGGCGGGGCCGAGCCATCCCCCACCCTGACCCACCTGGACGCCCAGGGGCACGCCCGCCAGGTGGAAGTGGGGCACAAGCCCCAGACCCTGCGGGAAGCGGTGGCCAAAGTTACCGTGCGCATGCGCCCCGAGACGCTGGCCCTGGTGCGGCGGGGGGGGCTGGAGAAGGGGGATGCTTTGGCGGTGGCGCGCCTGGCGGGTATCGCCGGGGCCAAAATGACCCCCCACCTGATCCCCCTGTGCCACCCTATCCCCCTGACGGGAGTGGAGGTGGACATCCAGGTGGACGAGGCGCAGAGTGCGGTGCACATCACGGCGACGGCACGGGCGGTCTGGCACACGGGGGTGGAGATGGAGGCGTTGACGGGGGCGGCGTGTGCAGCCTTGGCGCTGTACGATATGGTGAAGGGAGTGGAGCGGGGGGTGCGCATCACCGACCTGCGGGTGGTGCGCAAGACAGGGGGCCAGAGCGGGGATGTGGTGCTGGAGGGGGGCTAAGGACGCACCTGGGCCTGGTAAAACGCCGAAAACTCCCGGTAGGATCCGAAACCGGCCATCGTCCGCAGGAAAGCACCCAGCGAGGGGCTGGCCTCCCGCACCCGCCGCACCTGCTCCCCCATGGGGCTGACGGCCGCAGGATGCTCGGGGTAAAGACCATAGAAGGCGAAGTACGCCTGGTTGAGTTTACGAATGTAGTAGCCCCGGCGCGCCAAGGTTGCCCGTTGCCGCTCCATGTAGTCCTCCGCCTCCTCTATCTGCCCCTGGGCCAGGAGGGCCTCCACCTGGCGGCGCGTCTCCCGCAGGGTTTGGGTAACGAAGTCCTCTGCGTGGGGAGGTGTGGGGTGCCGCGTGGGGGGCGCATATCCCAGGCGGACCATCAAGCGCGCCCCCAGTTCCTTGCCTGCCAGGTCGGCCACCGCCTCGTTCAAAGCCCGCACCTCCGGGTCGCGGTAGTAGTTCCACCCCAGGGGGAAGAAAAAGAGGTACTGATGCACCCACTCGTGAGCCATAGCCTCCGTAACCTGGGCGGGACTATAAAAGGGGGAAAGGATAGAAGGATAAGTGGCTATCCCGCCCAGATCCACCACCAGGGCCGAGAGGTTGTAGCGCTGGTGGATGTGCGTCTCCAAGGTGGTGATAGCGTCCAGGGGCGTATCCCCTCGCAGGAGGACACCCCCCTGCAGGAGGATACGGTCGCGGGGGGAAAGGGCCAGGAACTTGGGCAACTGGTCAAAGCGGATGTCCACCGGGGGCCAGAGGAGAGAAAGAGGGCCCATGCGCCGCACCAGCCCCTCCTCTCGGAGCAGGGTGCTCAACTCGGCCTCCAGGGCCTCCTCCACACGGGGGCGTAGGGAGTCCATTTTGCGCTGGAGGGTCTCCAGGCGCTGGCGGGCCTGGCGCGCCTCTTCGGCCGTGGGAGGGGCGAGCCCCCGTTGGGCCATAGCCTGCAGCCACGCCACCTCCCGCGCCGTGGCGAAGTAGTCCCGCACCAAGGCGCGCCGCTCCTGGGCCGAGAGGCGTCGCCAGGGCAGAGCCTCCCGGGGCCAGTGGAGCCACTTCTCCAGCAGGTTGCGGGCCTCCCATACCTCCAGGCTGAACTGGTAGGGGAGGGCTAACGCCTGCACGGGCCCAATGAGGCGGGTGTCGGTGCGCAGGAGAAGGGCCAGGAGCACCAGCACAATGGCAAGGACAAGCTTACCCCGACGGCGTCGCACCCCGGCCCCTTCAGCATGCAGACATTCCACCGCCATGATACAATGGCCCTGCCCTTTCCCCCTGCTTCCGCATTTTTTGCCCCTCGTAGGGGCTTACACACGGCATGAGCGGGCTGCAGTTTTTCTTGCGGATGTTCCTGGGCGCGGTGGCCGTCCTGGCCACCCTGCTCATTGCGGGGGCGTGGGTTTTCCTCCTGCGCAGTGCCCCGACGCAGACCATCGTGCTGGATCGCTCCTGGATACGCCCCCGGGCGTCGTATGACACCTCCCGCTCCTTCGCCGACCTGGTGCGCCCCCACTTCTACGCCCGCACCCCCCGCGGGGAGTGGCGGGAGATAGAAGGAGAGCCGGAGCGCATCGTGGAACACGACGGCCAGGTGATGGTGCGCCTGCGGAACGGGCAGGAGACGCTATATGTGAGCCTGCTAGCCCTGGACAGCCAGGAGTGGGGGGAGCATCCCGTGCACAAGGTCTACCGCCTGCAGGGGATGGGCATCCCGGTGGAACCTGCTCTGGCCCAGCGCCTGCGGACGGAGCCTTTCCCCCACCACCTCTTCCCCCGCCTACGTTTCGAGTATCTCCCCGGCAAAGAAGCGGAAGGGGTTATCGCCGAGGTTTTCCCCGACGGCACCTTTCTGGTCATCCCCTTTCGCATGCCCCCCGAGTGGCAGGGGGGTGGGAAGGGGTTGACCACCCCCTCCCATCTCCATGTGGACCCCCGCGCCCTGATCACCCGCACCTCCCGCCTGGCCCAGGAGTGGGAGCGGGAGATACGAGCCTTGCCCTTTGACGACCAACGCTATCCCCCCGCACCCCTGGCCCGTAAGGACTGCCAGGTGTACCAGGAGGCTGTGCAGAGCCCCGCCTACCGGGGCATCCTGGCCCAGGTGGGCTACCGCTTCACCCCCGCCCATGTGTGGCGGGGGCGGGAGGCGTCCACCTTCGCCGACCGCCTGGCCCTGCTGGTGTGGGAGGGGGCCGGCGCGGGGAAACAGTACTTCGGCATGGAGGGGGAGTGGATCGGCGCCCGCCTGCGGGAGATGGGGGGGCCGGCCCAGGAGTGCGACGCCGCAGGAGCCATTCGCCCCTTCCCCCCGGCATGGCGCACCCCCCAGCAGGACACCTACATCGTCCTGCGGAGGTCTTTAGAGCCCGATAGGAAACGGCGGTTCCGTGTCGTCGCCCTCACCCAGGATGGGATGGGAAGGGATGCTCTCATCCTCCCTGGGATGCCCCTGTTGGTTTTTCCGCATCCTGCTGCGCCCCCGTGGTGGGTGGTCAGCAACGAGGGGTGGGACGGCCCCGCCCCGGGGAAGGCCCCCGACCCCCGCTGGTCCTCCCTGTATCTGATGCACGGCAACGACCCCTCCCGCTATGTGCTGGTGGACTTCCCCTTCGGGCGCTATGGGGTAACCCCACGCACCGAGACGCGCCGTCTGCTGGCGTCGTCGGGCATCGTTCTGCGCGAGCAGGGGATGCTCCTGGCATCTCTGTATGGCTTTACCGACGAAGGGGGTGGGCTGTGGCTTCTGCCCCTCCCCACACCCACCTCACCCCCCAACCCCTCCGCCTTCACCTACCTCCAGCCTTGGGACCACTCTCTCACCCTTTTGCCCCTGGATTATCGGCCATCTCCCCCGACCCTGACCCTTCTGCTGACGGCCAAAGAGGTACGGGACGATTTCGCCATGACGGCTTATGTGGTGCGCATCGCTTTGACAGAGGGCGGGGGGCAGGTGGAGAGACGGGAGCGCCTGATGCGCATGGTGGGATGGAACCCCGTGCCCTTCGCCCTCCACCAGGTTGGGGAGGGGCGGGTCATGGTCTTCCTGCAGACCCATTACGACTACTACACCTCCCTTCTGCCCCGGGCGAAGGGGGTTTACCGCGTAGTGGTGGACACCCACCCTACGCAACCGCCGTAAGGGGACACCCTGCCTTCTGAGCGTTGTTTTTCCGTATCGGGTAAGATAAGGTGTGCCCCGGGGCTCGGCGGACGCCCCAGAAAGGGGGGCCGATGAACTGGCTAGACATCGTTATCCTTGTCCTGTTGGTGCTGGCGGCGTGGAATGGCTGGCGCACGGGCCTGGTGCGGAGCGTGGTGATGCTGGGGGGTGTGGTGGGGGGGACATACCTCGCCGGGCGCTTTAGCCCCCAGGTGCGGGATGCTTTGACCTTTATCGGCGACCCCTCGGTGGCCACCGTGGCGGCCTTCGTTGTCATCTTCGGGGGCACCTTGCTGGCGGCGTGGCTGGTGGGGGTGCTGTTGCGCACTCTGGCCCATGCCTTCATGTTGGGCTGGCTGGACACCATCGGGGGGATGGTGCTGGGGGTGTTCACCGCTGCCCTGTTCCTCACGGCCCTTATCATCGCTGTGGGGAGCCACCCCATCGGCCCCAGCGCCTCCATCCTGAAAGGCTCCGCCGCCGCCCGCTGGATGGCCGACAACATGCCGTTCGTGATGGCCATGCTCCCCGAGGAGTTTCGGGATGTGCTGGGCACCTTCTCCAAGGTGGAGCGCCCCACTGCCCAGGTGTCCCGTGTGCGGGTAAGCGACCTCTCCCCCAGCCAGGTGCGCATCACAGCCACCCTGCGCCTGAACAACCCCAACCCCTTCGGGGCGAATATCCGCCAGGTGCGTTACCAGGTGTGGCACCAGCAGGGGGGGGCGCGGGTGCTCCTGGGGGAGGGGGAGAAGAAGGCCCTCCGCCTCAAGGCCAACGGCCCCACCGAGGTGGCCCTGGAGGTGGTGGTGCGGGATGCGGGCAAGGCGGGGGCAGTGTTTGCCGAGGCGTCCCAGCGACGCGCCGTGGCCCTGGCGGTAGAGGGGGAGGCCGCCCTTCGCTTCCCCGCCGAGGACATGTCCCTCCCCTTCCAGGCTAGGGGCGAATATCCCTTGGAGTAACGTTTCCAGGCGCATCGCCAGGCATCCACGACGGGTGTACCCCCTCCCCCTGGCGGGGGGATGGTGTATCCTCTCCCATGCCAGTTTGCACAGGTGAAGGCCAAGCAGTAGGAGCAGATGCGCCAGAACCTGCTGAAGTAGCCTACCGTCGCCCCAGGAAGCGCCGCGCCAGGAAGGTGTGCACCAACAGCAGGGTGAACAGGAGCACCGTGCCCCACAGGGGGACGGGCTTCTCCCGCAGGAGAAGGCCCAGGAACACGAACAGGCTCACCCCAAGCCCGGTGGTATGGCCGATGCTCCGAATGAGGGGCAGGAGCAGAAGGGCCCCCAGGAAGGCCAGGAACGCCGTACGGGGGGCGAGGGCAAGCGCCACCCCGATGGCGGTGGCCAGCCCTGCCCCTCCCCGGAACCGCAAAAAGACAGGGTAGAGGTGGCCCCCTATGGCCAGCCCTCCAAGGGCGATGCGCTCCCACTCCCCCAGCCCCAGGAGCACCCCCATGCCCACCGCCCCCATCCCTTTCAGGATGTCCAAAATCAACACCAGCACCCCCAGGGGCTTGCTCACCATGCGGAACACATTGGCTGCCCCGGGGTTGCCGGTGCCCACGGCGAAGATGTTCACCCCCTTCGCTCGCGCCACGAGATAAGCGAAGGGCACCGACCCCAACAGATACGCCCCCACCAGGGCAAGGGCAATTTCCATCGCCTTCTAGTATACTGGCGGTCAAGGGTGCGCCACAGACCACAGGTGGGCGTGCCCGCGCATGCCCTACCATAAAAGTGCCCATGGCGTCCACAGCCCCCGCCCCAGCAGCCACCATCCTTGTGGTGGAGGACGAGGCCACCCTGCGGGAGAGCCTGCGCTATACCCTTACCCGCCAGGGCTACCGCGTCCTGACCGCCGCCGACGGCCCCTCGGCCCTGGAGACCGCCCGCTCCCAGCACCCCGACCTGGTCATCCTAGACCTCATACTGCCGGGGATGGATGGCTTTGAGGTGTGTCGCATCCTCCGGCGGGAGTCGACCGTCCCCATCCTCATCCTCACGGCGCGGGATGAGGAGGTGGACCGGGTGCTGGGCCTGGAACTGGGGGCCGATGATTATGTCACCAAGCCTTTCAGCATGCGGGAACTGGTGGCGCGGGTGAAGGCCCTTCTGCGACGGGCGAGCATGGCCCAGCAGATGCCTCCCCGTCGCCTGGAGAGCGGAGACTTGGTGCTGGACCTGGAGGGGCGCAAGGCGACGAAGGGGGGCCAACCCCTCCCCCTGAAGCCCAAGGAGTTTGACCTGCTGGCGTATCTGATGGCCCACAAGGGGAAGGCCTTCTCCCGCGAACACCTGCTCACGGAGGTGTGGGGCTACGACTACACGGGGGAGAGCCGCACGGTGGATGTGCACATCCGCTGGCTGCGGGAGAAGATCGAGAAGGACCCCGCCAACCCCGTGCGCATTATCACCCTACGGGGCGTGGGCTACCGCTTTGAAGGGTAGGGGGATGGACGCCGTCGCCGCCGTAGACCTGGGGGGCACCCGGATCCGCCTCGCCCTGGTCAGCCGCCAGGGGGATATCCTTGGGCGGGTGGTGCTCCCCACCCTCCCCGACCAGGGCCCCTACGCCGCTATGCACCGCTTGGCCGACGCCCTCCTGCGCCTAGTGCACGAAACAGGGGTGCGCCCGCGGGGTGTGGGGATCGCCTCGGCCGGCCCCATCCACCACCCCGAGGGGACATTGACCCATCCCCCTAACCTGCCCGGCTGGGACGGCTTCGCCCTGGCCCCCGCTGTGGAGCGCAGCGTGGGCCTGCCCGCCTGGGCCGACAACGACGCCAACCTGGCCGCCCTGGGGGAGCACGCCTACGGCATCGCCAGAGGGTGGCACACCTTCGCCTTTATCATCTGGGGAACGGGTATCGGTGGGGGGCTGGTGCTGGAGGGGAAACTGGTGCGGGGGGCGCATGGCTGGGGCGGGGAAGTGGGGCATATCGTCGTAGACCCCTTCGGCCCCCCGTGTGGCTGTGGGGGCTACGGCTGTGTGGAGGCCCTGGCCGCTGGCCCCGCCATCGCCCGCACCGCCCGCGCCCGCTTCGTCCCGTATGCCTTCCCTATCCTGGCCCGCCTCGTCGGAGGGGATGCCCAAGCCATCACGCCCGAGGTTCTAGAGGACGCCGACTTGCAAGGGGAACGCCCCGCCGGCGCCTTCTTGATAGAGGCGTCCGTGTGGCTGGGGCAAGCCCTGGCCAGCCTGGCCAACACCCTAGATGTGCAGGGTATCGTTGTGGGCGGGGGTGTATCCCGCTCCCTGCACCGTGTCCTGCCCTCCTTGCGTAGGGTTGTGCATCGGCACCTCATCGGGGGGCTGAAGGGGAAAGTGCCCCTCCTTCCCTCGGTGCTGGGGGACGACGCCGGCCTTTTGGGGGCGGCGCGCCTGGCATGGGAGCACCTGGGGGAGGGGGCGCTATAATGGCCCCAGCACCCCACCAAGGAGGGGGCCATGCCCACCCTCACCGGCGCCGACGCCCTGGTGCACACCCTCCAGCGTCATAAGGTAGAGGTGCTGTTCGCCTTGCCGGGCGTGCAGATTATGCCCGCCTTTGACGCCCTGGCCCGTCTGCCCGGCATCCGCCTCATCACCACCCGCCACGAGCAGGCCACCACCTATATGGCCGACGGCTACGCCCGCACCAGTGGGAAGGTGGGGGTGGCTCTGGTGGTGCCGGGGCCGGGGGTGCTCAACGCCTCGGCCGGCCTGGGCACCGCCTACGCCTGCTCCTCCCCTGTGGTCCTGCTGGCGGGGCAGATTGAGTCCTGGGGCCTGGGGAAGGAGAAGGGCCTCCTGCACGAGATACGGGAGCAGTTGGATATCCTGCGCCCCCTGACCAAGTGGTGCGCCCGTGCCCTGAAGCCCCAGGAGGTGCCGGGTCTGGTGGCCGAGGCCATCCGCCAAGCCCAAAGCGGACGCCCCCGCCCCACCGCGGTGGAAATCCCCCCCGATGTGCTGGTTGCCACCGCCCCCATGCACATCCCCGAGCCCGCCCCCCCGGCGCTTCCCCACCCCGACCCCCAAGCGGTGCGCCGTGCCGCCGCCCTCTTGAAAGGGGCCAAGCAGGTGGCTATCTGGGCGGGGGGCGGAGCGGTGCGCTCCCCCTGCGCCCGCGACCTGCTGGAGGTGGCCCGCATCCTGCAGGCCCCCATCCTGCTCACCCCCGAGGGGAAAGGGGCCGTGCCCGAGGAGCATCCCCTGTGCGCCGGCGCCAACTACTACGGCTTCGGCCCCGCCCAATGGGTGGTGCCCCAGTGCGATGTGCTCCTGGGGGTGGGGACGCGCTTCCTCCTCCCCACCTTCCGCCGGTGGGCACCCAAGCCCCCCCAGCGCCTGGTGCAGATAGACGCCGACCCCCAGGAAATCGGGCGCAACTACCCCGCCGAGGTGGGCATCGTGGCGGATGCACGCCTGGGCTTGCAGGCCCTTGTGGCCGAGTTGGGGGATGCCCGCCCCGACCGCCAGGGGGAGGCCATCGCCCAGCAGGCCCGCCAGCGCGCCCTCTACGAGGTGCGGGAGGCCGCCCCCCTTCAGGTGCGCATCCTGGAGGCCCTCCGCTCCGCCCTGGCTGACGACGCCATCCTGGTGGCGGGGGTTACCAATGTGGCCTACTGGGCCAACCTGGCCTATCCCGCCCGCCTTCCCAACACCTACCTCACCTCCTCCTACTTCGCCACCCTGGGCTACGCCTTCCCTACCAGCCTGGGGGCCAAGGTGGCCCACCCCACCCGCCAGGTGGTGAGCATCAACGGGGATGGGGGGTTCCTCTACAACGCCCAGGAACTGGCCACAGCGGTGAAGGAGCGCCTGCCAGTGGTAGCCATGGTGTTCGCCGACGGGGCCTTCGGCGCCTCCAAGAACGACCAACGCACCCGCTACGGAGGGCGCTACCTGGGCACCGACCTATATAACCCCGATTTCGTGCGCCTGGCGGAGTCCTACGGGGCGGTGGGCATCCGCGCCCGTCCCGAGGAGGTGGGGCAAGCCCTTCAGACCGCCCTGAAGGCCACCCGCCCCGTGGTCATAGAGGTGCCCATCCCCACCCTTCCACCCCCCTTCCAGATGGACCGCTAGACACCGGCCCTCCGAAAAGCCAGAGGGGAAACCCTCACGGAACGATTCGGCGGGGGGAAGAGTATCCTCTTGTGGTGAAGCCTACACCAGGAGCGGGCCAGTGGACGAGCAGGAGGCTATCCGCCTCTGCCAGCAGGGCGATCGAGAGGCGTTCCGCACCCTCGTGGAGCGCTACCAGGATATCCTGTTGGGCACCGCTTTGCTGATGACCGGCGACCCCGCCCTGGCCGAGGACCTGGTGCAGGAGGCCTTCCTGGCGGCGTGGCAGGGGATGGGAGGCTTTGACACCCGCCGCCCCCTGAAGCCCTGGCTGGTGCGCATCCTGGTCAACAAGGCTCTGAACACCCTGCGCCGCCGTGGCCAGCCGGCGGTGCCCCTGGACGCGGCGACCACCCACAGCGCCCTCGCCGACCCCACCGAGGTGGCCCTTCGGCGGGAGCGCCACCACGCCCTGCGGGAGGCCTTGGCCACCCTGCCGTCCGAGCACCGCCAGGCCCTCCTGCTCCGCTACTATACCGACCTCACGGTGCCCGAGATAGCCCACGCATTGGGCTGGCGGGAGGGCACTGTGAAATCTCGTCTGCATCGGGCGTTGGCACACCTGCGGGAGGTGCTGGGCCCACGCCTGGGAGAGGAGGGGACAAAGGCATGACACAGCAACAGCAACCCCTGGACGAGGTGGAGCGGGCGGTGCGGGACTTTTTCCACCGTGCTGTGGCGGGGCGGCGCGCCCCTGCGAACCTGTGGGCACGCCTGGCCCCCCGCCTGGAGCCCCGTCTGGCCCCCTCACACGCGCAGGTAGCCCAGCGCCCACGCCTGGGATGGCTGGCACCCGCCGTCGCCGGCGTCGTGCTTGTGGTGGTGGGAGCCTCTCTGGCGTGGCTCGTCCTCTCCGCCCCCTGGAGGGAGGGGGTGCCAGCCACCCCATCTGCCCTACCCGCCGATGTGGGGGGGATGAAGCCCCTGCCCCCTGGGGCAATCCTCCCCGAGGTAGCCACTCCTGCCCCCGCCCTGGCCCCCGAGCGAAAGGGGGCCGAGGGGGTGCCCTCTTCTCCCGCCCCCACCGGCGTTTTGGAAACGGCCCAGCGCCAGGTCATCCTGACCGCTTCCATGAGCTTGGAGGTGTCCTCGGTGGAGCGGGCGGTGGCCGAGGCGCGGGCGATTGCCGAGGGGCTGGGGGGCTTTGTGCAGCAGTTGTCCCTCACAGGGGGGAAGGACAACCCCCAGGCCACTCTGACCCTGCGGGTGCCCCAGGAGCAGGTGTTCACGGCCTTGGAGCGCCTGCGGGGGTTGGGCACCCTGCTGGCCCAAAGCCTGGGGAGCCAGGATGTAACCGAGCAGGTGATTGACCTGGACGCCCGCCTGCGGGCCCTGCAGCGGGAGGAGCAGAGCCTGCTGGCCCTGCTGGGGCGCGCCCACAGCGTTGGAGACATCCTGGCCATTGAGCGGGAACTCTCCCGCATCCGGGGGGAGATTGAGCGCCTGCAAGGCCAACTGCAAGCCCTGCGGCGGCGGGTGGAGTTGGCCACCATCACCCTCACCCTGACCTCCCCGCGGCGGGATGTGGGCACACCCCCCTCGGCCTCCCTGGGAGTGGCCGTGTCTCGGGTCGCCCCCACGGTGGAGCAGGTGAAGGCCCTGGTCGTCGCCCGCAGGGGCGTGGTGGAGGGGGTGTTCCTGGTGGTGCAGGACGGCCAGGAGCGGGCGGAGATGTCCCTGCGGGTGTTCCGCCAGGACTTTTCCAGCCTCCTCACGGCCCTGGAGGGGTTGGGACAGGTGCGCCATAAGGAGGTGCGGGAGGGTGCACCCCCCAAGAACGGCCTCACCCCCCAGGAGCCCGATGCCCCCATCGTCCTCTCCCTGGTGGAGCGGGAGGAATGGTGGACGCCGGGGCGCAGGTGGGCAGTGGGCCTAGGGGCGGGGGGTATGTTGGTGGTGGGGTTGGGGGTGCTGGCCTTACGCCTGCGGCGCAGGCGCGCACTCTAGCACGAGTACCCCTGCCCGCAGCCTACCATTCCAGTTCCAGGCCATCCACCAGAACCGTGTCCCCGGGCTGGACGCCCGCATGGGCTAACGCCTGCCCCGCCCCCATGCGCTCCAGCTCCACCCGTAGCTGGGCCTTCTCTTTCCAGGAGAGGCGCTTCTGCTTCACCAAGAGGGAAGCGATGCGCTCCGCCCGTTCCCACTCCAGCCTCCACACCGACCCCTCGCGAACGATCCGCCGCCGCTCGCGGGGGCGCGGACGCTGGAACACAGGGGGGGGCTCTCCCGCAGGGGGCACCGGCGGAGGAAGCCGCTCCAGGTCAGCCACCAGGCGGTCCAGCAGGGCGTCCACCCCTTCTCCCGTGGCCGCCGACAGGAAAAGAGGGGTATGGCCCACCTGGGCAAAGGCCAGGGCGATCTTTTCCTTCTGGGCCTGGGCCTCGGGAAGGTCCATCTTGTTGACAGCCACCAGGCGGGGTTTGTCCGCCAACCCCTTGCCATACAGGCGCACCTCCTCCTCCACCTCCTGCCAGTCCTGGAGGGGGTCGGAGCCAGAGCCGTCCACCAGGTGCACCAGCAGGCGCGCCCGTTCGGCGTGGCGCAAAAACTCCGTGCCCAGGCCGGCGCCGGCGTGGGCTCCCCGGATAAGGCCCGGCACCTCCATGGCGATAAACTCCCGCCCCTTCCAGGACACAGCACCCAACACCGGCTGCAAGGTGGTGAAGGGGTAAGGGGCGATCTTGGGGCGGGCGTGAGAGACACGGGCGATAAGAGTGGACTTGCCGGCGTTGGGCTTGCCGATGATCCCCACATCGGCCAGCAGTTTCACCTCCAGGCGCAGGCGCACCTGCTCCCCCGGTTCCCCTGCCTCGGCCAACAGGGGCTCCTGGTTGGTGGGCGACACCCACCAGCGGTTGCCCCGTCCCCCCCTCCCCCCGTACGCAGCCAGATAGCGTGCACCCGGCACAGCCAGGTCAGCCTCCTGTCTCCACCGCCCCTGCACCTGGCGGAACACCACCGTGCCCACCGGCACCGGGAGCACAAGGGGCGTCCCATCTTTCCCCCGCTGGGTCTTCCCCCGCCCATGTTCCCCATCCTCCCCCCGGTAAACCTTCCCATATGCGTAAGACGCCAGCGTGGCCAGCGAGGCATCCGCCACCAGCCACACATCTCCCCCATTCCCTCCATCCCCACCGTCCGGCCCGCCCCTGGGAACATAGCGCTCACGGCGGAAGCTCACGCATCCGTCTCCGCCTGTACCCCCGACCACAGTAATCTCTACAACATCCAGCATGGCATAAGAGCCACAAAGCCCATGGTAACAGTGTGCAAATTGGAGAGACGGACGAGGATAGGCTAGACCAAACCTGTGGTGAGGATGTGTGGAATGGGGATAGCCGGCTTGCAAGGAGGGTGTCTAGATAGACGAAGGCCAGGGGAAAACGGCTTCCAAGGCTGGAGGTTAGACGAGCGATGATGCGTGGGGATATCCACAGGTGCAGGGAGTTTTCCACAGGAGAGGGGCGATTTTTCCCCATGCGTAGATCGCCCGTGTGTGGTATGCTAGCAGAGTTGGAACATATCGCTGACTGGAGGAGAGCGATGCGCTGGCTCGTTGGTATTGTGATCCTAGTCGGGATGCTAGTGATGGGGGCGTGCACTCAGCCGACGCCCACCCCGACACCCACCCCAGTTCCTCCCACGCCAACACCGACCCCCATTCCGCCTACTCCGACGCCCACGCCGACACCCACCCCCACTCCCGCGCCGACTCCGACGCCTACACCCACTCCTACTCCCACCCCGACTCCTACTCCCGTGCCGACGCCGACCCCGACCCCGACACCGACCCCCACTCCGACACCTGTGCCTACCCCCACTCCGACGCCCACGCCGACACCTACCCCCACTCCCGCGCCGACTCCGACGCCTACGCCCACCCCAACGCCCACGCCGGTGGTCCCGCCCGTTACGGGCACCCTGTCGGATAACGCCGTGCGCTGGCTGAACTGGGCGGCCCTCCTGTTCCAAGAGGCGCCCCTGCGGACGGTGCTCCAGCCCGAGTCCCTGCGGGAGGAGGGCGGGTTCCTGACCCTGGTGGCCCTCACGGACGCCCGTGTGCCCCAGGCCCAGGTGGTGAGCGGGCTGAACACCATCCTCACCGGGCGGGGCGAAAGCCCCACCACCACTGCCGACAGCGTGTCGGTAGCCCGCTGGGGCCTGACCATCAGCGTGGCCCCCGTGGCGGGCACCCAGGTGCGCGTCACGGTGCGGGTGAGCACCGCTGCGCCTCCGCCCTAGGCGGCGCGCCTCCGCCGCTGCAGCAATAAGGAAGCCCCCCTTCAGGCGGGGGGCTTCCCCTTTGGTGGGCAGGGCGAGGCTACAGCCCCAACCGCTGGGCCACCCACTCCCCTAGCTGGCGGTTCTCCTGGGCGCGGAAACCGCGGGCATTATGGGCCAAAAGGGGCACGAAGGTCTCGTGCAGGGAGCCGTGGGAGCGCACCGCCACCCTCTCCACCTCCTTGTGCAAGGGGCCGAACACCGCCTCCCGGTCCGCCAGAACCAGGATATCCCCGATGCGCTGGGGATGGAGGCGGAAGCGCTGGGCCGCCTCCTCCCGGGGGAGGGCCATCTCCACATGGGGGCACTCCCGCAGGGCCTCCAGAGCCCGCTCCCGGTCGGCGGGGTTCTCCAGGTAAATATAGGCGGCACCCCCCAGGTTCTGATGGTGCACCACATAGCGGTCTTTGATGATGGGTAAAACCCGGCAGGGGATGTTCCCACGCGCCAGCAGTTTGCCCAGGTCTACCCCCACCGTCTTGGCGTTCATGCCGTGGTCAGCGGTGAGCAGAAGGGTGGCCGACGGGAAGGCCTCCAGCAGGGCCCCGATGTTGCGGTCAAGCCCCTGAATGTAGGCGATGGCGCGGGCATCCTCTGGGGGCCAGGCGTGCATGGGGTAATCGGTGGTGATGATGACGCACAGGTCTAGCGCCTCCCGGCGCAGGAGGGCCAGGGCGGCGTCAAACAGCCACAGGTTCACCTCGGCGGTGTAAATGGCGGGGGGCGGGCCGGCCCCCTCCACCGCCCACGGGGCGGGTTGCTCGGCGGAGGTGGCGAAGGTGGCCCCGTCGTCCAGCAGGGTGCGCAGCTTCTGCTTGGCCACCAGCAGGGCACTGCGGCCGCCCCTCTGGGCCACACGACGCAGGAGCGTGGGTGCCAGCAGGTAGGAGGCATCCTCCATGTAGACCTCGGCGCCCCCGTCCAGCCAGAAGTTGGAGACGATGCCGTGCCCTCGGGGGTAAAGCCCCGTGAGGATGGAGGTCATGTTCACATTGGTCACGGAGGGGAGCATGCCCCGGCCCATGCGAAAGTAGGCGTCATCACCCGGATGGGCGGCGGCGCGCTTGAGGGCGTCCAAGGTGGGGGTGGGACTGGCATCCAAGTAGGCGATGTCCAGGCCATCGATGCAGAGCACAAAGAGGGGGGGCACGCTTCTCCTTTCTAGTTTCTAGGGGGGCGAACGGCGGCGAGCCAGTTCCTGGATAAGCGCCTGCACCGCCCGATAAGCGTAGGGGATGTAATCGGCGGGGGGGAGGTCCAGGGGCTTGAACTCCTCCACCTGGTCTATAGGCATGATGTCCCCCGGCCCGGGCATCAGGCGGAGCACTAATTCATACAGTTCCCCGTCGGGGCAGACCACCACGCATCCCCGCTCGGGGTCGGCCTTGCCCCCCTCCACTTCCAGGGCTTGAAGGGTGGCCATGCCTAAAAAGGAGGGGAAAGGCTCGAGGGCGCTGGCCACCTCCTTCACCAAACGGGCCAGTTCCTGGGCGGTGCGCTGGACCAGGCTGTCGGCGTAAGCCTGGGTGGCAAGGGGGTCTACCGGCGGGGCCATGGCTACCCCCCGTGCACGGCGCGCAGCAGGGCATCGATGAAACGGGGCTCGGGCACCGCCCCCTCTAGACTTACGGTCTCGTTGATGATGGTCTTGGGCACCCCGTGCACATGGTAGCGCTCCGCCAGGTAGGGGAACTCCAGCACCTCCACCACATCGGCGGTCACCTGGGCGCTCTCCTGGGCGACTTGGTAGGCCAGCCTGGCCATAGCGGGGCAGTAGGGTCAGGTGGGTGTAACCATGACCTGGATATGCACAGGTTTGGTCAGGGTGGCGACCTTGCCCCGGCTGGCGGGCGACAGGCGCGTGGTGCCTTTAGAGAGGTCCACGATGGTCTCCACCAAGGCGGCGAACTCGTAGCCGGCGGGGACGCCGAAGTAGCGCAGGAGCCCCTTGCTGGAAGGGGAGTGGAGCACCACAACGGGGAGGCGATTGTCCAGGCGATAGTGCTGGGCCTCGCTGGCGCTGGAGACCATGTCCTTCACCTCCAGGCGCACCTTGTCGTGGAGGCTGGCCAGTTCCCCCAGCACCTCCTCCGTCTCACGGCAGGTGGCGCAAGGGGGGATGGGCGTCTCCAGGGGCGATTCCCGTTGGGTGAACAGGGTCAGGGTAACAGGATCGCGCAGGTTGCGGGAGAAGAGACCCTGCAGGTAGGAGCGGTCGGCGTCACGCAGGATGGGCATAGCCACCTCCGTCTACGGGGGCGGACCCCCCGCAATGTTAGGCCTCGGGTGGCCCCCCTTCGGGGGCCTTGAAGCGGTAGCCCACATTCCAGACGGTCTCAATGAAGGTATGGTGGGCATCCTCCAGTTTGCTGCGCAGGCGACGGATGTGCACATCCACGGTGCGGGTGCCCCCAAAATAGTCGTACCCCCACACCTGGGAGAGGAGGGCCTCCCGGGTGAACACCCGCCCGGGGTTGGAGGCCAGAAGGCGCAGGAGTTCATACTCCTTGAAGGTGAGGTCTACCTTGCGCCCCGCCACCCGCACCAGGTAGCGCTCCTGGTCAATCTCCAGGTCCCCCACGCGGATAAGGGTGGAGAGGGCGTGACCGCGGGTGCGGCGCAGGACGTGGCGCACCCGCAGGATCATCTCCGGGGGGCGCACGGGCTCCCACACAAAGTCGTCGGCTAGCCCCTGCTCCAAAAGGCGTGCCCCCGTCTCTGCGCCCACGATGGCCACGATGGGAAGGCGCATGCTCTTGGCGTGCCGCAGGGCGGGGATGAGGGGCTCCTCGTCCAGGGCAATGGCATCGGCCACCAGCAGGTCGGGGGTCTCCTCGGAGGGCAGGGAAGCCAGGCGCTGGGGGTCAGCCAGGAAGGCCACCGCCCACCCCGCCTCCCGCAAGGGTGCGCACAGGGTATCCCGACGGTCGCGTGTGGAGAGCACCAGAACGGTAGTCATAGCGGGGTGCGTAGCCCCCTTCCCCCCATGTGCCACGGCAAAGGATGCATCTTTGGCCTAGAGGATACCACAGGGAGGGCGGGGGTGCAGGGGATGCCCCTATCCCTTTCGGCGCAGGACACGGTGCACCGCATCCACGATGTAGCGGGGGGCGAGGCCATACTTCTCCAGCAGATCCTGGGGCGCTCCCGACTCAGCATAGCCGGTGAGGGCCACCATCTCCAGGGGCACGGGGTAGGTGCGCGCCAGGGTTTGGGCCACCAGCGCCCCCAGCCCGCCGTAGACTAGGTGCTCCTCGGCGGTAACGAGGGCCCCTGTCTGGCGGGCAGATTGGACGATGGCTTCGGTATCCAGGGGGCGCAGGGTGTGCATATTGAGCACACGGCAATCCACCCCCTGGGTGGCCAAGGTTGCGGCGGCCTCCAGGGCCCAGGGCACCATGCTCCCGCAGGCGATAATGGTGGCGTCCCGGCCGGGGCGCAGGTGTTCGGCCTTCCCCAAAGTGAAGGAGCATCCGTTGGTGTGCACCACGGGCGTAGCGGGCCGATAGACCCGCATATAGCACGGCCCGGGGTGTTGGGCGATGGCGCGCACGGCGGCCATCGTTTCGGGGGCATCGCAGGGAGCCACCACGGTGAAGGTGGGCAAAGCCAACATCAGGGCCAGGTCCTCAATCCCATGGGCGGACATGCCGTCCTCGCCGGTGATGATGCCGGCGTGGGAGCACACCACCTTCACATTCAGGGCGGGCTGGGCAATGCTGATGCGCAGTTGGTCATAGGCACGGCACACACCGAACACGGTGAAGGTGGAGCAGAAGGGGATTTTGCCACTGGCGGCCAGGCCAGCGGCGATGCTCATCATATTGGCCTCGGCAGCCCCGAGGTCAAAGAAGCGCTCGGGGAAGGCCTTGGCGAAGTGAACGGTCTGGGTAGACTTGTTCAGGTCGGCCCCCAGCACCACGATACGGGAATCCTCCCGACCCAGGTCCACCAGGGCCTTACCGTAGGCTTCGCGCGTGGAGGCCAAAGTCCACCGGCTCATCCTTCCCCCTAGGGACGGGCCAGCCCCCCGAAGCCATAGAAGACCAGGGCCAACAGGGCGTTGGCCACTCCTAACACGAGCGCCCAGCGAAGGACGACGCGGTCTACCACCTGGTTGCGCAGACGCCGTTGGATGGGGTAGGAGATGGCGATGACCGCTCCCCACACCAGAACTGTCGCCCAGTGCCAGCCCAAAGCCCCACTGATGACGCCGATCAGGGCTGAGGGCAAAAAGGCGATGCCGAGGAAGGGGAGGATCTCTCTCCACAGGCGCAGGCGGGTGCTAGGGGTGGGACGGTTCATGCGGGGTCCTCCAGTTCAGCCAAAGCGCGGGCCAGTTCCTGCGGGGTGGGAGCGCGCCCGTGGAAGTCGGGGTTGTTCTCCATGAAACTCACCCCTTTACCCTTGACGGTGTGGGCGATGAGGATGCTGGGGCGCCCCTGCACATGGCGTGCCCACTCCAGAGCGTCCATAAGGGCCGAAAAGTCGTGCCCATCCACCTCGCGCACCGCCCAGCCAAAGGCCCGCCACTTATCGGCCAGGGGCTCCAGTTCCATGGCCTCTGCAGTGAAGCGGTCGTTTTGGATGCGGTTGCGGTCTAGGATGGCGGTGAGGGTGTCCACCTTATAGTGGGCGGCTGCCATACCTGCCTCCCACACCTGCCCCTCGTCGCACTCCCCGTCGCCCAGGAGCACATAGACGCGGAAGGAGCGCCCGTCCAGGCGTCCCGCCAGGGCGCACCCCAGGCCAAAGGAGAGGCCTTGTCCCAACGACCCTCCCGAAAACTCCACCCCGGGGGTCATGATGTGGGCGTGGCCTTGCAGGCGGCTGTTGATGCGGCGAAAGGTAGCCAGTTCCTCCACAGGGAAATAGCCACACCGCGCCAGCACCGCATAGAGCACGGGGCAGGCGTGGGCCTTGCTGAGGATGAAGCGGTCCCGATCGGGCCAGGAGGGGTTGGCGGGGTCGTGGCGCATCACCCCGAAGTAGAGGGCCACAAGAATCTCCACAGCCGACAGCGAGCCACCGGGGTGGCCACTGCCGGCGCGGGCGGTCATCTGGACGATATCCCGCCGGATAAGGCGTGCGATGCGCTGGAGATGGGAGATGCTGGGGCGACCGTTGGGGGGGACAAGGGATGCTGGCGTTGCCTGAGGCCAGGCAGAGGCGACGCGGCTGGCCGCTTCCGTCATGCACACCTCCGAAATGATTGTAGCAGACGGCAGCCGTTCAGGCAAACGCCTGTTCTGCGGGCATGGGCTACAATGGAGGCAGATATCCCGCTCCGTCCCTGGGCGGGGATGCTTGTGGAGGCTGGCGATGGACATTCGCGTGCAGACCCGTAACATCACCCTCTCCCCGGCCATGCAGACCTACCTGGACAAGAAAATAGGCCGTTTAGAGCGTTTGCTGAACGGCTTGCGTGTCCTCTCCGCCCTGCTGGAGGTAACCTACGAAGATACCCGCCAGGCCGACCGCCGCTATCGGGCGGAGATTACCCTGGACCTGAATGGGCGGGTGCTCCGCGCCGAGGAGCGCGCGGGCACCTTGGAGGCGGCTGTGGACGCAGCAGTGGACACCATAGACCGTCGGGTATCAGCCCACCGCGCCTTCGTGCATCGGGGTGAGGTGGGGGGCAAGGCGGGGCGGGGTCCTGAGGCGGTGCCGCCCCCTGCTCCGCCCCCGCCCAGCATTGCCCAACCCCTGCCCTTGGATCTGCCCACGGGCAAACGCCTGGTGCGCATTAAGCGCTTCCCCATGAAGCCCATGTCGGTGGAGGAGGCGGCCCTGCAGATGGAGGCTCTGGGGCACCAGTTCTTCCTCTTCCAAAATCTGGACACCGGCCGTTGGTCGGTGCTTTACCGGCGCGAGAACGGCGACTATGGTCTGATTGAGGCGGAGCCAGCCTAGCGGAGTAGGCCCCCGGGTTATAATGGGGGCGATGCTGATCCACACCTTTCTGCACCTGCCGGGCATCGGCCCCGCCACGGAATGGGCCCTCTGGGAGCGGGGCATCGCCACTTGGGAGCACCTGGCCAAGACCCTACCGCGCCTGGGGTTTCCGGTGTCCCTGTCGGCCGAGTTATACGCGAGCCGGGACCGCCTGGCCCGGGGGGATGCCGACTGGTTCCACGCCCGCCTACCCCCCTCGGAGCGCTGGCGGCTGTTCGCCGACTTCCGCGAGCGGGCCCTCTTCCTGGACATTGAGACTACCGGCCTCTCCCCCGCCTCGGGCGGATACCTTACGGTGGTGGGCACCTACGACGGGCGGGAGTATCGGGCCTTCATCCGAGGCAAGAACTTGCACCAGCTCCCGCGCGAACTGGAACGCTACCGCTTGTTGGTAACCTACAACGGGGCGCGTTTTGATGTGCCCTTCCTGGAGGCGGAACTGGGGCCGGTGGTCCGCCACATGGCCCATATTGATCTGATGTATCCTCTGCGTCGGCTGGGGTTGAGGGGGGGGTTGAAGAAGGTGGAGCAGGAGGCAGGCTTGGCGCGCCCCAGTGCCTTGGAGGGGCTGGACGGCTACGATGCGGTGCGCATGTGGGAGGAATACCAGCGGGGCCATCGGGAGGCGCTGGATACCCTAGTGCGCTACAACGCCGAGGATGTGGTGGTGCTGGAGGGGCTGGCGGTGCGGGTGTATAACAGCTTGGCGGGGGCGTTGCCGCTGGGGGTGAAGCCCCTGGCGGAGCCCCCACGCCCGCACCTGGACTTGCCCTTCAGCATAGAGGTGGTAGAGCGCCTGAAGGCGCAGAAAGGGGTCTCGCTTGATCACCCATAGTGATGAAAACTTGTTGGATGCCTTATTGCTAGAGTTTGCCACCGTCCCTCAAAGATTCAAGTCTTTTTTGGGCAACTTGCAAGGGGAAAGGCTGCGGCAGGCTGTGGAGGCGCTCCTGTCCATGTATATGGAAGACCTCAACTCCTCCACACTACGGGAGAGGGTTACGCTATTGGTGGCGGGATATGAGCCAAGTGATAAGAAACTCGGTTACAATGGAGTAAAAGGGCAAATCAAAGTGGAGGTGAAACCGGTCAATATACGCTCCCATGGTAAAGACAAACTCAATGGCGGGGGCAATTTCTCTGATCTGACCCCCGAACGGCTCGCTAAGTTAGAGGCAGAGGGAGCCAACCTTCATTTACTCGTATCAGGGTTTGTCGATGGTCGTATGGTATATGTTTTAGAGTTTCCCTTTTCCTGTCCAACCTTCATTGGACACCTGCGCACACTTTTACACAAGCGATGGCCCACTGGCCGCCGCTCCCCAGGCGAATACTATCGGAGCGCTTCCTTCTCCTTCAAGCATTATAAGGATTGTCCCGACTTGAAAGTCATTTGGCGTAACCCGCAGGTGGAAACCTATCAACGCTACCTCACGCGGGAGTTGTATCAATACTTACATCAGATCCGTATTGGAGGCCCCTAATGGAATGGGACACCATCGTTGTGGGCGATGCCCTCACCGTCTTGCGCACCCTCCCCGACTCTGTCTTTGATGTGGGGGTGACCTCGCCCCCCTACAACAAGGGGGAGCGCCACAAGGGCTGGCTGGTGGACCGCGTCCTCTACGATACCGCCCCCGACGCCGTCCCCGAAGAGGTGTACCAGGAGGGGCAGGTGGCGGTGCTCAATGAACTGTATCGGGTTACCAAGCCGGGGGGCTCCTTCTTCTACAATCACAAACTGCGCTGGGAGCGGGGACGGCTCCTGCATCCCTATACCTGGGTAAGCCGTAGCCGGTGGATCGTGCGCCAGGAGATTATCTGGAACCGGGGCATCGCCGCCAACCTGCGAGGGTGGCGCTTCTGGCAGGTGGAGGAGCGCATCTACTGGCTGTGCAAGCCCCGCTTCCCCGGCGATACCATTGGGGCAGAACTGGCCCCGCGCCACGCCTTGCTCACCTCGGTATGGGACATCCGCCCCGAACGGGACCCCCGCCACCCCAATCCCTTTCCCCTGGAACTGCCAGCCCGCTGTATCCTGTCGGCTTTGGATGGACGCCCCGGGGCGGTCATTGACCCCTATGCGGGTGTGGGAACCACCCTTGTGGCGGCGCGCCTGTTGGGGTGTCGCTACTTGGGGATAGAGATAAGTCCCCGCTATGTGGCCATCGCCCGGGAGCGCCTGGCCCGTGCCGAGGAGGAGCGCCCCCGCCTGGACGAGGAGGTGCGACGCCACCAGGTGGCTTTACCCTTCCGGGAGCGGAAGGCGCGGGGCCTCACCCGTCCGCCTCGGCGGCGTCCCGCCCAGCCCTTGCGCCTCCTCTAAACCAGCCAGGGCAGGAAGGGCTTCCACTCCTCCTGCAGGTGGCGGTTGAAGAAGATGACATAGGGGTGGGCGTAGGGGGAGCGGGGCTTGCGCAACAGGCGCATGCCCGCCTCTTGGGGGGTGCGCCCCGCCTTCTTATGGTTGCAGGGGATGCACGCCGTTACCACATTCTCCCAGGTGTTGGGGCCTCCCCGATGGCGCGGAATCACATGGTCTACCGTCAAGTCCTTGGCGGGCCGTCCGCAGTACTGGCAGATGTAGTTGTCCCGCTGGAACACCTCCCGCCGGGAGAGGCGCCGGTGGACGAAGGGCCTGCGCACGGGATAGTGCAGCCGGATGACCGAGGGCACCGGCACGGTGGTGCCGGGGGTGTGGAGCACTCCCCGCCCATCCACCAGCAGTTCCGCCTTGCCCCGGTCCAGCAGAACGATGGCCCGCCGCACCGTGCAGATGTTCAACGGCTCGTAGTTCTGGTTGAGCACCAGCACTGGAGCGTTGAGCATACCCATCTCACATACCCACGCCTTTCAGCCTCATCATAGCACACCACCTAGACCATGGCTACACCCAGGCATGCGCTATACTAAGACCCAGTGTCCCAGCGAGGGAGAGGCGTGTTTCTGCTGGATATGCATAGCCATTCGGTCTCCTCCGACGACGCCCGCGCCACCGTGGAGCAGTATCTGAAGTGGATTCAGGTGCTGCGCGGGCGCGGGTATCAGGTGGATGGCATCGTCCTCACGGAGCATCGCAAGTTTGACCTCCACGTAGACTACACGCCCTTGGCCCGCCAGTATGGGGTGGTGGTGTTGAAAGGCTCGGAGGTGGACACCCGCTGGGGGCATTTCTTGGTGTATGGAGTAACCGAGGCCCTTCTGCGGGCGGTGGACTTCACCGATGTGCGCATGGATGCCCGCCGGCTGATGGAGCAGGCCCAGAGGCACGGGGCCCTCGCCATCCCCGCCCATCCGGGGCGATATGGTGTGGGTCTGGTGGAGTTCCTGGCGCAGGGGGCCGAGTTGCCCGACCTGCGCATCATTGAGGTGCTCAACGGGGGCTCCCGCCGCGGCGAAAACGAGCGGGCCGAGGAGCTTTTGCGTCAGCGCAATCTGAAGGGCATCGCTGGAAGCGACGCCCACTTCGCCTCCACCATCGCCACCTGTCTGACGGCGTTTCCTGCGCCTCTGCGCACGGAGAGCGAGGTGGTGGAGGCGCTCCTGGCAGGGGAGTTTCGCCCCCTGCGCCTGGAGGAGACCCTCGCCGCGCCGGTGTCCCCCGCTGCTCAGTAAAGGAGGTCTATGCCTACCCCCCAGGTGGACTTTGACCGCTCCCTGTTGGGGAAACCCCTCCCGGCGGGCACCTTCCCCGTTACGGCGGAGGGGATTCTGGCCTTCTGCCGCGCCGTGGGGGAGACCAACCCCCTCTCCACCGACGAGGCGTATGCCCGTCGGCAAGGGCTTCCGGGGCTACTGGCCCCACCCACCTATCCCAACCTGTTCATTCGCCACTTGGGGCGGCCAGAGGTGGTGGCGGTGCCCCTACGCCAGCGCCTTCATGCGGGCCAGGCGGTGGAGCCCCTGCGCCCCATCTACGCCGGGGACACCCTCACTGCCACCACCCGCCTGAAGGATGTCTACACCAAGACGGGGCGCACCGGCAGTATGGTGTTCATCGTGTGGGAGACGACCTTCACCAATCAGCGAGGGGAAGAGGTGGCACGGGTGCGGGAGTCCTTCATGGCACGCCTGTAGGAGGGGGCATGCGCCGCGTGGCCGATGTGCACATGGGCGATACCATCGGGCCGGTGGAGTATACTTTCACCACTGAAAGGGTGCGCGCCTTTTGCACCCTGTGGGGGCAACCGGGGGAGAGCCGTTTCACCTCCCCCCAGGTGGCGCAACAGGAGGGGTTACCCGGCCCCATCGTGCCAGGGATTATGAGCATGGCGGTGCTTTCCCGCCTGCTCACCGACTGGGCCGAGGGGGGAAGCCTGCGCTCCCTGGATGTCATCTTCCGCCAGCCTGTGCCCCACCACCAGCCCCTGCGCATGGTGGGGACGGTAACGGATGTGCGCACCGAAAACGGCCAGGGCCTGGTGGAGGTGGATGTGTTCCTGGAGCGGGCGGATGGGGAGCGCCTGGTTACGGG
Source organism: Dehalococcoidia bacterium (assembly GCA_025060295.1). NCBI lineage: Bacteria > Bacillati > Chloroflexota > Dehalococcoidia > Dehalococcoidia bacterium. Next base: position 24,557 of record JANXCH010000013.1, read on the forward strand.
GAGGGCTGTGGTGGCCCTTCCCGTGTAGGCAGGCGAGGGCGTATGCCCAAAGGCGATTTCCGCTTCCACTTTCCCTTGCGGGTGCGCTGGGCCGATTGCGACCCTCTGGGGCACGTGTTCCACGGGCGGTACTTGGAGTTCACCGAGCAGGCGCAAGGGGAGTACTACCGCAATCTGGGCACCAGCATCTACCGCCTGGCCCAGAAGGGCTATTTTGACACCATCGTGGTGAAGGTTACCGCTGAGTATTTTGCCCCCGCCCTGGTAGACGACCTCTTGGATATCTACACCCGCGTCTCCCGCTTGGGGGTGAAGAGCATCACTATGCTGTCGGAAATCTACCGGCAGGGGGAGGAGCGGCTGTTGTGTCGGGTGGAGGTGGTGTATGCAGGGTGGGACGGGGCGGCCCAGCGCACCAAGCCCGTTCCGGAGGACCTACGGCGTCTCATTAGCCACTTTGAGGCGACGGGGGAGGTACTCCCCCTGGCGCAGTTCCCCAACCTGCGGGTTTAGCGGGCCAGCAGGACACCGATAATCGCCCCCAGGATCGTAATCCCTTGCACGATAATGAGGCCGATGATCCACCGGCTGTTGCTTTCCAGGGTGGTGCGAAGGGCGCTGATCTCGGCCCGCCTGGATGTAAGTTCGCCCCGCACTTCGGTGCGCAAAGCATTGTACTTAGCGTCCATCTCCTGGCGCAGAGCGGAGTATTTGGTGTCCATCTCCTGGCGGAAGGTAGCGATCTCGGCGCGCATCCCGCCCAGTTCGGCCCGCACCTCGGTGCGGAGGGCGTCGTGTTTAGCGTCCATCTCCTGGCGCAGGGCGGAGTATTTGGCGTCCATCTCCTGGCGGAAAGCACTGATCTCCTGGCGCACCTCGACGCGCAGGGCTTCGTATTTGGTGTCCGTCTCCTGGCGCAAGGCGCTGAACTCCGCCCGCATCTCCTGGCGGAGGGCGAGCACCTCCTGGTGCAGAGCCTCCAGGCGCTCCGTGAGTTGCTCGGCTATCCCTTCCAGGCGGGAGACCCGTTCCTCTATGGCGGCCATACCTTCTCACCCGCAAGCATATACCCTATCTCTACGGGGAGCAACTCGTGCTAGGGAGTGGGTTTCCAGCGCAGGTCGGGCTGGCGGGCGGCGCGGGCCTCGTCCAGGCGCCCCACCGGGGTCGTATGGGGGGCCGAGCGGAGCACCTCGGGGTTCTCCTCGGCCTCCCGGGCGATGCGGTGCATCACCTCAATGAAGTAGTCCAGGGTCTCCTTGCCCTCGGTCTCCGTCGGCTCAATCATCAGGGCCTCGTCCACGATCAGGGGGAAGTACATGGTGGGCGGGTGGATGCCGAAGTCTAGGAGGCGCTTGGCGATGTCCAGGGCCTTGATCCCAGAGGCCTTCTGCCGACGGGCGGAGAACACCACCTCGTGCATGCAGTGGCGCTCGTAGGGGAGGTGGAAGAGGGGGCGCAGGCGGGCCAGGATATAGTTGGCAGAGAGGACGGCGTCCTCGCTCACCTGGCGCAGGCCCGGGGCACCCAGGGCGCGGATGTAAGTATAGGCGCGCACCAGCACCCCGAAGTTGCCCTGGAAGGCCCCCAGGCGCCCTATGGACTGGGAGGGACGGGTGAAGGTGTAGACCTCTCTGCCGTCCACGTCCCGCCGCTGGACGACAGGGGTGGGTAAGAAGGGGAGGAGGCGTTGGGCCACGCAGACGGGGCCGGCGCCAGGGCCGCCTCCGCCATGAGGGGTGCTGAAGGTCTTGTGGAGGTTGAGGTGGCAGACATCAAACCCTAACTGGCCAATCTTCACCCGCCCCAGCAGGGCGTTCATGTTGGCCCCGTCCCCATACACCAAGCCCCCCGCCCGATGGACGATGTCGCAGACCTCCACGATGTGGCGGTCGAAAAGGCCCAGGGTGCTGGGGAGGGTGATCATCAGCCCTGCCAGGTCAGGGCCACACGCCTCCCGCAGGGCCGACAGGTCGGTATTGCCGTCCTTATCCGAGGGGATGCTTACCACGCGGAAGCCGGCCATAGCTGCCGAGGCGGGGTTAGTGCCGTGGGCCGAGTCGGGGATGAGCATGACGGTGCGGTGGGTGTCGCCGCGGGCGTGGTGGTAGGCGCGCATCATCAGGACGCCCGCCAGTTCCCCGTGTGCTCCTGCCAGGGGAGCCAGGGAGCACCCCGCCATCCCCGTGATCTCCGCCAGATAGGTCTGCAAGCGCCACAGCAGTTTCAACGCCCCTTGCACCGTCTCCTCGGGCTGCAGGGGGTGCAGGGCGGAGAAGCCGGGGAGGGCGGCCGCCTCCTCGTTGATCTTGGGGTTGTACTTCATAGTGCACGAGCCGAGGGGGTAGAAGTTGGTGTCCACCGAGAAGTTCATCTGGGAGAGGGTGGAGAAGTAGCGGACCACCTCGGCCTCGGACACCTCGGGGAGGGGGAGGTCGTCCCGCATCAGGTGGGTAGGGGGAGCCTCCTGAGGGGGCACATCCAAAGGGGGGATACTCGCCCCGATGCGCCCGGGCACCGAGCGCTCCATCAGAAGCCGTCGGGCGTGGGCCAGGAGGGCGTCGCGCGGGGTAGCGGGTGTGGTGGTCATGGCCGTGCTCCTACAATGCTCTTCTGTTCTGGTGTAAGGCCTTCACCTTCCAGGTACCATTGGAAGGTGTCCATGCTGTTATCCCCCGTGGCGGGCGGGGGCCTGCTGGGCCACCTCAGCCAGGGCGTGGGCGAAGGATTCTATCTCCTGGCGGGTGTTCATCTCCGTTACGCACACCAGCATGCCGTTGGGAATGAGGGGGCTAATGTCCAGCCCGCCGATGATGCGCCGCTGCAGGAGCCGACGGTTGATCTCGGCAGGGGCGATGGGGCATTGGACGACGAACTCCTGGAAGAACACACCCTGCAGGGGGAGGCGATAGCCGGGGATGGCGCTCACGAGGCGGGCGGCGTAGTGGGCCTTGTGCCATACCAGTTCGGCCACCGTGCGCAGGCCCTGTTTGCCCAGGGCGGCCAGGTAGATAGCCACCGCCGTGGCGATAAGGGCCTGGGAGGTGCAGATGTTGCTGGTGGCCCGCTCCCGACGGATGTGCTGTTCGCGTGTTTGAAGGGTCAGGACATAGCCGATGCGCCCCTGGGCGTCCACCGTCTTCCCCACCACGCGCCCGGGCATCTGGCGCAGGTAGCGCTCCCGACAGGTGAACAGGCCCACATACGGCCCGCCGAAGGAGAGGGGCACCCCCAACCCCTGGCACTCCCCGGTGACGATGTCCGCCCCGTAGTGGCCGGGGGGCTTGAACAGGGCGCAAGCCAGGGGGTCGGCGCTGACCACCAGCAGGGCCCCGCGGGCGTGGGCAACCTGGGCCAGGCGCTCCAGGTCCTCCAGGTAGCCGAAGAAGTTGGGCCACTGGGCGATGAGGCAGGCGGTGCGCTCGTCCACCTGGGGGGCGGAGACGGGGACGGTGGCGACGGTGAGGGCTTGGGGGCGGGTGTAGGTCTCCACCACCTCACGGTAGCGGGGGTTGAGGGTGTCCAGGAGGGCGATGTGGGTGCGCCCAGTGACGCGACAGGCCATAAGGGCCGCCTCGGCCAGAGCGGTGGCCCCGTCGTACATCCCGGCGTTGGCCACCTCCATACCCGTGAGCAGGCAGACCATGCTCTGGAACTCGTAGGTGGCCTGAAGGGTGCCCTGGGCCACTTCGGGCTGGTAGGGGGTGTAGGAGGTGAGGAACTCGCCCCGACTGGTCAAAGCCCGCACGATGGAGGGGATGTAGCGCCGGTAGGCCCCCGCTCCTAGGAAGCAGGCGTAGGAGGTGGGGGTGATGTTCTCGTTGGCCAGGGCCTCCAGTTCGCGGCGCAGGTCCATCTCGGCCAGGGGAGGGGGCAAATGAAGGGGCGGGTTACGATAGGCGGGGGGAATGTCGGCGAACAACTCCTCGGCCGAGGCGACGCCAATGGCCTGGAGCATCTCCTGGCGCTGCTGGGGGGTGAGGGGCAAGTAGGGGTGGGCGAAGGTGGTCATGGGATGCCTCCTTGAAAGAAACTATCCCTTCCCTGCCACATACGCCTCATACTCCTGGGCGGTCAGAAGGGCGTTCAGTTCCTTCGGATCAGACGGGCGCACCTTCAGAAGCCACCCCTTCCCATAGGGATCCTGGTTAATCACCTCGGGGTGCTCCACCGCCTCCCGGTTCACCTCCAGCACCTCCCCGCTAATGGGCGAGAACAGGTCCGACACCGCCTTCACCGACTCCACCTCGCCCATCTTCTTCATCTGGACAACGCGGTCGCCCGGCTTGGGCAGGTTGAGGAACACCACATCGCCCAACTGGTCCTGGGCGAAGTAGGTGATGCCCACCAGGGCGGTGCCGTCGTCCAGCAGGCGCACCCATTCGTGCTCCTTCGTGTAGCGGAGGTTGGAGGGGTAGTAGGGTGTGCGCGGGGTGTTGGGCATAGGCGTATCCTCCTTTATCGGCTTTCGGCGCGCCGCCGGCTGTAGAAGGGGAGGGCAACTACCTCCCCAGGCACGCGCCGTCCGCGAATGTCTACTTCCAGAGGCGTGGCGGGCTGGGCGCAGGCCGGCTCCACATAGCCCATGCCGATGTCCTTCTCCAGGGTGGGGGAGAAGCCCCCGCTGGTAACACTGCCCACCACCTTTCCATCATAGAGAATGGAGTAACCGTGGCGGGGCACCCCCCGCTGGTGAAGCACAAACCCCACCAGCCGCCGTCGCAAGCCCTGGGCCTGCTGGGCCAGGAGGGCCTCCCTCCCAATGAACCCCTCCCGTTGCAAATCCACGAAGCGCTCCAAGCCCGCCTCCAGGGGCGTGGTGGAGGGGTCAATGTCGGTGCCGTGGAGCATCAGCCCCGCCTCCAGGCGCAGGATGTCCCGCGCCCCCAGGCCGCAGGGCTGGGCACCCAGGGCCACAAGCCGTCGCCATAGGGCTGGCCCCCCCTCGGCAGGCACAACCACCTCCACCCCGTCCTCGCCCGTGTAGCCCGTGCGCCCCACCAGGGCGGGGAAAGTATTCCCGTCCAGGGTTAGGGTGCCCTCCCAAGCCCCGAAGGGGCGCAGGCCCTCCACCGGGGCCAGGGAGGCCATCTTCCCAAAGGCGTCGGGCCCCTGGAAAGCCACCATCACCGTCTGCAGGGTAATATCTGTCAGGGTCAGGGGGGGGAACTCCCGCCCCCACTGGGCCAGCCACGCCCCCACAGCCAGACGATTGGCGGCGTTGCATACCAGCAGGTAGCGCTCCTCCCCCAGGCGGTAGAGGATGGTGTCGTCTATGATGCCCCCCTGGGGGTTGAGCAGGAAGCCGTAGCGGGCACGGCCGGGGCGCAAGGCGCGGGCGTCGTGGGTAAGCAAGCGGGCCAAAAGAGGCCCCGCCCCCGGCCCCTCTACCCGTATGCGCCCCATGTGGGAGACATCAAAGATGCCGCTGGCTGTGCGCACCGCCCGCACCTCGGCCAAAATGCCGGCGAACTGGAGGGGCATCTCCCAGCCGGCGAAGGGCACCATCTTGGCCCCCTGTGCCAGGTGCTCAGCGTAAAGGGCAGTACGCAAGAGGGAAGGAGGAGACGGGCTCACCTACGGCTCCTAAGTGGGGCTTACGAGTAGCGTAACCATGCCCCAGGGGGGTGTCAAGGCACGAAAGGCCCCAGGCCTATCCCCGCCCGCCCCTGGGAAAAGGCCCACGCCCATGCCACCCGCATCCCCTTGGGCCACAACGACAGGGGCAGGGTGCGAAAGGCCGTCCACAACGGGCCAGGGGCCAACAGGCGCGCAAACGCCCTCCCCGGGAAATCAATGTCCCCATGCTCTTGGATAACGCGGGCGATGCGGGGATGGCCCAGCATCTGCAGGGCCACTGTCAGTTCCCGCGGGGTCAGGCCCAGCAACAGACGGCGGAGCACGCTGGCCCGTTGCACTTCCCGCCCTATGGGGGAGTGCCACCACCGCTGGTAGGGGGCCAGGGCGCGGGCGGAACAGTCGTCCTTTTCCAGGGCGCGCTGGGCCACGGCGGCGCACCAATGGGCTGCCACGATGCCTGTGTAAATCCCCCCGCCCGAGGAGGGCTTCACCTGGCCCCCAGCGTCCCCCACCAGCAGAACGCCATCCCCCACCAAGCGGTGGGGATGCCCCGACGCCAGGGGGATGACGCCCCCCTGCAGGCGCACCACCCGCGCCCCCCGCAGGGGCGGAAAGGTGTCCAGCAGGTGCTGGAGGAGCCGACGGGGGCTCACGCCCCGCTGGGAAGTGCCCACCCCAATGCGCGCCATCCCATCCCCCAGGGGGATGGCCCACCCAAACCAGCCTGGATAGGTATAGGGGTCCAGGGCCACATACACCAGGGAGGGGTCCAGCCCCTGGATGGCCACCTCGCCCCCCAGGGCGTAGACCACCTCCCGCGGGGCGACGCCCAACGCCTGGGCCACCACCGAGCGGGAGCCATCGGCCCCCACCACCAGGCGACACGCCACCGTCTCCTCGTGGCCGTTGCGCCGCAGGCGTAGATGCAGGGAGCCGTTGCCGTTGCGCTCTATCCCCAGGGCGCGGGCACCCAGGAGGAGATCGGCCCCCGCCTCCTGGGCCTGTGTGGCCAGGAAAGCATCCAGCCCCACTCGGTCAATGACCAGGGCTTTGGGATGGGAAGCCACCAGGGGCAGGGCCGTCCCCTCTGGGCCGAAGGTCAGCACACCCCGCACTGCGTTGCGTACCAGGGTGGCGGGGGCGTGGGCAGCCTCCAGGGTGCGGGGGGTTACCAGGCCCGAGCAGTGGCAGGGGACGCCCACCTGCAGGTGCTCCTCCACCAGAAGCACCCGAAAATGGCGCTGGGCCAGCAGGCGGGCCACTGTGGATCCTGCCGGCCCCGCCCCGACCACGACCACATCGTAGGTGAGCGCCACGGGAAAGTTACCTGCGGGAGGGAAGGGTCATGTCGGACACCCCGTAGCGCCGCTCCATCTCGTAAATCTGGGGCAAGCCCAGTACATCGGCGACTTCGGTGCGGATGATGTCCATCCAAGGGGTGTCCACCGTGCCCTTACGCTTCAGGTGGGTGAAGGCGTCCTTGAGCGCCCGGTAGATCACGCCGATGGTGGCCCCAGCGATCATAATCTTGAACCCCATGCGCTCCACCTCTTTGACGGGGCGGAGCATGCCGTTGTAGAGTTTGGGGATGTCGGGCAGGGCGCGGGCATAGGTCTCTAGATCCTCTTGGGTGCGGATGCCGTCCACGAACACCAGGTCGGCCCCCGCTGCGCGGTAGGCGCGACAGCGGCGGATGGTCTCCTCCCAGCCGTGCACGGCCAAGGCATCTGTGCGAGCAATGATGACGAAGTCCTTATCCCGGCGGGCGTCCAAGGCGGCGCGGATTTTCTGGACATGCTCCTCCAGGGGGACGACCTGCTTGCCCTCAAAGAAGCCACACTTCTTGGGGAACACCTGGTCTTCCAGATGGATGCCGGCCACCCCCGCATCCTCATACTCCCGCACCGTGCGCCAGACATTGATGGGGTTGCCATAGCCCGTGTCGGCGTCGCACAGCACGGGGGTGCGCACAGCGGCGGCGATGTAACGGGCGTTCTGGACCATCTCCGTTTGGGTAACCAGGCCCACATCGGGATAGCCCCGGGCGGCGGCGGTGCCGAAGCCTGTCATATATAGCAGGGGGAAGCCCACCGCCTCGGCAATTTTGGCCTGGAAGGCGTCAAACACGAAGGGGGCAAGGATCAGCCCGGGGCGTCGCAGAAGCCGGCGGAAGCGTGTGGTGGGTTTCATGGACATCTCCTTCTAGGATAGCGTCTTCCCTTGGGCCAGGCGCGCTTTGAGGTAGTTGTTGAGCCCGCCGGCCATAAGGATTTGATAGGGCGGGCTATCTTTGGGCAGGGCCTCGGCCTGCAGGGTGAGGCCTTTGGTCAGGTTGCAAACATGCCCTGTCTCCACATCCACCTCCGCCATATCTCCCTCGTCAAAGGCCTTGGAGCCCCCCGGGCAGATGAGCACGGGGAAGGCGATGTGGGTGCTGTTGCGGAAGAAGAGGCGGGAGACGGAGCCGGCCGTCACGCAGGAGATGCCCAAGGCCTTGAGCATGCGCGCCGCCGGCCGGCTGGAACCGCACCCGAAGTTGCGCCCCGCGATGATGATGTCGCCGGGGGTTACTTGTTGTGCCCAGCCGGGGCGGTTAGCCTCCATGCAGAACTGGGCCGCCTCCTTGTCGGAGATGCCCGGGCGGGCCAGCATCCGCGTGCCGGGCATCATCAGGTCGGTGCTGATGTGGTCGCCGGACTTCCACACCTTGCCCGTGAAGCGCATGGGCCCCTCCTCTACAGGAACTGGCGGGGGACGGTGATGTAGCCCGGTACCACCCAGGCGGCCACCGTAGCGGGGTTGGCCAGGTAGACGAAGGCCTTGGGACTTCCCATGCGCCCTTGAAAGTTGCGGTTGGAGGAGGAGATGCACACCTCCCCATCCCCCAGGACGCCCATGTGGAGGCCAGGGCAGGGCCCGCAGATGCTATGGGTAACAAGGGCACCTGCGATGACAGCGGTGCCGTCCAGCTTGGCCCAAATATATGCCCCCGGCTTGACCTGGGGGCGGCCCGAGGCACGGGCGAGGGTCTTCTCTGCCATTGTGGCGCCCATGCGTCAATTCTCCTATCCATCGCCAGGGGCTGTAAGCCGGGGCAGGCCTTGCCCCCATGGTGGCCCGAGGGGACATGCCTGTCAAGGACGGAGCGCTACCCCAGATTTGTGGGGCTGTTCTCCCCCTTGACAGGGATATCCCACAAGGCGCTATGATGGCTTGAGCCAGAGGGGCCACTCCTTTCGCCTCGTTGCCCCCCGACGGTCACGAGGGCTTATGCGGCGGAGGGTTTGTGCGCTGGTGGGCCTCCTGGTTGCCCTGGGGGCACTGCTGGGGGCGTGCCGGGGTGTGCCGCAGCCCAGCCAGCCCGTGCCTCCCCGTGTGCCGACACCGCCCAGTGCCGAACCGCCCCCGGTGCTGCCCACCCCGACACCTGTTGCCCTCCCCCCGGTTGTTGCCGAACCCACCCCCACACCCACCCTCGTGCCTCCCCCGGGTCCGCCCCTGAAGTATGGGGGTATTCTGCGCAACGCCCAAGCCGATACGCCCCCCTCCTGCGACCTGCGCATGGAAGAGGGGCGTGCCTACGCCGCCGTTTTCGCGTGTAGCCCTATGCTCAACCAACTTGTGAAGTACGAGGGTGGGGGATACGAGAAGGTTGTGCCCGACCTAGCCCAGGCGTGGGAGGTGCAGGACGGGGGGAGGACATGGGTATTCCGCCTGGGGGATGCCCGCTGGCACGACGGACTGCCCGTTACCTCCGCCGATGTCCTGTATTCCTTGGAAGCGGTGCTCCATCCCCCGGCGGGGATGCGTGTGGGGCGGGCGGGTGCCCTGCAACGCTACATAGAGCAGATGGACGCCCCCGACCCCAAGACCGTCGTCATCCGCTTGAAGTTTCCCGCTCCCTCCTTCCTGCCCACCCTGGCGTTGGTGTACGCGTCCATTTTCCCGCGGCACCACCTGATGCACCTGGTCCCCCCCAGCCCCAAGACGCCCGACCTGGTGGTGGGCAGCGGCCCCTTCACCTTTCGGCGGTGGCTCCCGGGCTCCTTTGTGGAACTGGCCAGGAACCCTCACTACTTCCTCAAAGACCGCCCCTATGTGGACGGCTATACCATCTACATCATGCCCGACGCCACCAGCCGGTTGGCCGCCCTGCGCACCCGCCAGATAGACATGCTCTCCGCCGATGCCCTGCGCCGGGAGGATGTGGCGGAACTGCTCGCCCACCCCCGTTTGCGGGAGCAGATCATCGTGCACACCCACTACGCCAACAGCGTGGCGACCCTGCAGATCAACACCGTCGCGGCTCACCGCGACCCCCGCACGGGGAGGGTGGTGGACTGGGGCGACCTGCGCCTGCGCCAGGCGCTCAACCTGGCCATAGACCGCCACGAGGTGCGCACCGCCGTCTATGGGGGGCTGGGGGCTTTGGGGGGCCTTTTACCCCCCTATTCCCCCTGGGGCCTCACCGAGGAGGAGGTGGCCCGCCTGCCCGGGATGGCCCCCACCGGCCCCGCCAAAGAGGCGGAACGTGTTCAGGCCCGTCGGCTTCTGGTGGAAGCGGGTTTCCCCGAAGGGCTGGATGTCCCCCTTCTGGTGCGGAGCGCTCCCACACCCCTTGCTCTAGCCTCCGCCCTCCAGGAGCAGGCCAAAACGATAGGCGTGGGCGTACATCTGGTGGCCCTGGAGGGGCCCCGCTACTGGGAGGCGCTGGCGCGCCGGGAATTTGTGCTCCTGGCCCACATCCACACCCTGCCCCTTTTTGACCCCGACCTGGTCTTCGCCTCCCACGCCCTGTGCGGGGGGCCCGAGAACTACCCGGGCGTGTGCGACCCTGTTCTGGAGGACCTGTTCCGTCGCCAGCAGGAGGAGATGGACCCCGCTCGGCGGCGGGAGGTGGTGCGGGCCTTCCAGCGCCGTTACCAGGAGGTGCTGGGGAAAATGACGCTGGTATGGGAAGTGCGTCACCCCGCCTGGTGGGGCTATGTGAAGGGCTACACTCCCACACCCCTCTACTATCTCCAGCACGGCTCCCGCATGGAGGAGGTGTGGCTGGACCGCTAGGTTACCCGCCCCCCGCCAGGACCCGCCCCGCCGCCGCCGTGCCGGCTCCGGGGGGCACCTCGTAGCCCAGACGGGGGAGAAGGGCCTCCAGGGCGCACAGGAGGGTGAGCACAGCCGACGGCGTAGCGTTCTCCCCCATGAGGCCGATGCGGAGGATTTTGCCCCGCAAGGCCCCCAGCCCGCCCCCCACCTCAATACCCCATTCGTCCAACAGGGTGCGGCGCAGTTTCATCTCGTCCACCCCCTCGGGGAGGACAACGGTGGTCAACTGGGGAGTGCGGTGGGCTTCGGCCACCAGCAGGCGCAAGCCCAAAGCCTCCAGGCCCGCCCACAGCGCCCGGGCCACCCGCCGATGCCGTTCCCAGCGGGCCTCCAGGCCCTCCTCCAAAATGAGGCGCAAGCCCTCGTGCAGACCGTAGAGGAGGTTGACGGGTGCCGTATGGTGGTACAGGCGCGGCCCGCCCCAGTAGGAGCGGTGGAGGGTCAAATCCAAGTAGAAGGAGCGCACCTTTTGGGTGCGGCGGGCGATGGCCTGCTCCGCCCGGGGGCTAACGGTGACCGGGGCCAAACCCGGCGGACATCCCAAACACTTCTGGGAGGCGCTATAGCAGAAGTCAATGCCCCAGGCATCCACCTCTACGGGGCTTCCCCCCAGGGAGGTTACAGCATCCACGATGAGCAGGCAGTCGTAGCGACGGGCCAGGGCGGATAAGGCCTCCAGGGGCTGCAGCACACCGGTGGAGGTCTCGGCGTGGACAACGCCCAACGCCTTCACCTTCGGGTGTTTGCGCAGTTCCGCCTCCACGGCGTCCGGGTCCAGGGGGCGTCCCCACTCCCCTGGGACGGTGGCCACCGTGGCCCCGTAGCGGCGGGCAATTTCCGCCAAGCGCTCCCCGAAGAAGCCGTGCGTGCCCACCACCACCACATCCCCCGGCTCCACCAGGTTGGCGATGGCCGTCTCCATCCCGGCGGTGCCTGTGCCGGGCATGGCGATGCACAGGTCGTTGCGGGTGCGGAACAGGGCGCGCAACATCGCCGCTATTTCGTCCATGGTCTGCATCCATGTGGGGTCCAGGTAGCCCAGGGCGGGGGCGCTCATAGCCCGCAGGACGCGGGGGTTGATGTTGCTGGGGCCGGGCCCCAACAGCAGGCGCTGGGGCACCTGCAACGGGGGTGCCACGGACGCTGCCATCTGCGCCATACACGCCTCCTTGGGGGGAGTGGGCTTGCTTGCCTTACCATCCTACCACACGCCCCACCAGGGGCACGCCCGCCTATGAGGGCAGGCGGGAGCCGATAAAGTCCCTATAGCCCGCCAGGAACTCCCGCCACCCCATAGGGCGCTTCCCCTCCAGGTGCAGGCGCAGAAGGGCCAGAACGCCCTGGCCCGTTTGCAGGCCCACGGGGGCGGGGGCGTGGGTGGGCAGGGCGACCACAGTGCCCGGGGGGTGGGCGGTGTCCTGCGGCCAGGGTCGCGCCTCCAGCACCTTCAGCACCTGCCCCTTCCAGCGGGTGAAGGTGCCCGGCCAGGGGTCATAGGCCCGCACCGCCCGCCACAACTGCACCGCCGACTGGGTGAAGTCCAGCCAGCCGTCCTCTTTGGTAAGCAGGCGGGTGGTGCTGGCCTGGGTGGGGTCTTGGGGGCGGGGGGAGATCTCCCCCCGCGCCCAACGCTCCAGGGTCTGCACCAGCAGAGACGCCCCCCGACGGAACAGGCGCTCCGTCAGAGTGCGGGTCGTATCTTCGTCCCTTATAGGCTCCTCCACCTGGGCCAGGATGGGGCCGGTGTCCATCCCCGGGTCTAGCAGCATAAGCGTTATCCCCGTAACCGCGTCGCCGTTGAGGATGGCTGTGGCCACAGGCGACGGCCCCCGATATTTGGGGAGCAGGGAGGGGTGCAGGTTCAAACAACCCAAAGGGGGAATGGCCAACACCTCGGGGGGCAGGAGTTTGCCATAGGCGGCCACGATGATGACCTGGGGGGCTAGGCGGCGCAGGGTCTCTTGAGCCTCGGCGCGGCGCAGGGTGGGGGGCTGGAAGACGGGGAGCCCCCGCTCCACTGCCCACACCTTCACCGGCGAGGGTTCGGTGCGCTGGCCCCGGCCGGCAGGCTTATCGGGCGGGGTGACCACCCCCACCACCTCGTGCCCAGCCTCTGCCAGCGTCTCCAGCACAGGGATGACAAAGGCAGGGGTTCCCATGAAGACCAGACGCATGACCCCTCCCCCCTCAGTGTAACGCTTGGGGCGTGCGAGCACCCTGCACGGGAGCATCTGCACCGATGACGCCTTTCGCACAACCTGCAGACCCCGCCGAAAACGGGATAACCCTCTCCCTCTGATCCTGGGCAACAGGGGGGTGATGGGCTACCATGGAGGGATTACCAACGAGCGGGGCGCTACGCATGGACGCCATCATCGTGCGCGGGGCGCGGGAGCACAACCTGAAGGGGATTGATGTCACCATCCCCCGCAACCGGTTCGTGGTCATCACGGGGGTCTCGGGGTCGGGCAAAAGTTCCCTGGCCTTTGACACCATCTATGCCGAGGCTCAACGGCGGTATGTGGAATCCCTCTCCTCCTATGCCCGCCAGTTCTTGGGACGCTTGGAGAAGCCCGATGTGGAGGAAATTCGCGGCCTTTCCCCCGCTATCTCCATTGACCAGAAGGGCGTCTCCCACAACCCGCGCTCCACGGTAGGCACTATCACCGAGATTTACGACTACCTGCGCCTGCTGTTTGCCCGCGTGGGGGTGCCTCACTGCCCCCAGTGCCGCCGCCCCGTCCAGAAGCAGACCGTAGACCAGATCGTGGATGCCCTGTATGCCCTGCCCCCGAACACCCGCCTGATGGTGCTGGCCCCTGTGGTGCGTGACCGCAAGGGGGAGCACAAGGATGTGCTGGAATCGGCTCGCAAGAAGGGCTACCAGCGGGTGCGGGTGGACGGCGTGCTGTACGACCTGGGGGAGCGCATTGAACTAGACAAGGATAAGCGCCACACGGTAGAGGTGGTGGTGGACCGCCTAGTTACGGGGGAGGGGCTGGAGCGGGGGCGGGTGCACAACTCGCTGGAGACGGCCCTGCGCCTGGCCGATGGGGTGGTGGGCATCTCCCTGGTGGACCGCAAAGAGGAGCTCATCTTCGCCGAACAGTTTGCCTGCCCCTATTGCGGCATCAGCATGCCCGAGCCGGAGCCCCGCACCTTCTCCTTCAACAGCCCCCACGGGGCCTGCCCGGCGTGCACGGGCCTCGGCTTCACCCTGGAACTGGACCCTGACTACATCGTCCCCAACCCCGACCTGACCCTGGCCGAGGGGGCCATCATCCCCTGGACGCGCATGGGTGCCTCCAGTCCCTGGTATCGGAGCCTGCTGGAGTCCCTGGCGCGGGCCTACGACTTCTCCCTCCACACCCCGTGGAAGGACCTTCCCCCCTGGGTGCAGGACTTGGTGCTCTACGGCGATAACGAACGCTCCTTCACCATGCGCCACCGCACCCAGCAGGGGAAGGTGTACAAGTGGGAGACCACCTTTGAAGGGGTCATACCCAACTTAATGCGCCGCTACAAGGAGACGGAGTCCGACTATATCCGCTCGGAGATTGAGCGCTACATGGCCCAGCGCCCGTGCACCCAGTGCCAGGGGAAGCGCCTGAAGCCCGAAGCCCTGGCAGTAACCGTGTGCGGCAAGAACATTATGGAGGTGTGCGCCCTGACCATCGAGGAGGCCAGCCGTTGGGTGCAGGCCATCCAGCAGGAGGACCCCCAGCGGGAGGTGCGGGGAGAGGTGCTCACCCCCCGCCAGCGCCTCATCGCCCGCCAGGTGCTGAAAGAGATCGCCACCCGCCTGCAGTTCCTGTTAGACATCGGCCTAGACTACCTGACATTGGACCGCATGGCCAGCACCCTGTCGGGGGGCGAGGCCCAGCGCATCCGCCTGGCCACCCAAATCGGCTCGGGCCTGACGGGGGTGCTGTATGTGTGCGATGAGCCGTCCATTGGCCTGCATCCTGTGGACGACCATCGCCTCATCGCCACCCTGAAGCGCCTGCGGGATATGGGCAACACCATCTTGGTGGTGGAGCACGACGAGGCCATCATCCGCGCTGCCGATTGGATTATTGACCTGGGCCCCGGCGCGGGGGAGCACGGGGGACGCATCGTGGCCGAGGGGACGGTGGAGGACATTATGGCCTCCCCCGAGTCCATCACGGGGGCGTATCTGTCGGGGCGTCGGCGCCTTCCCCTCCCCTCCAAGAGGCGGCCGGGCAACGGCCTGTTCCTGGAGGTGCAGGGGGCCCAAGCCAACAACCTGAAAGACATCACCGTCCGTTTCCCCCTGGGCACTCTGACCTGCGTAACGGGCGTGTCCGGGTCGGGCAAGAGCACCTTGGTGTACGATGTGCTCTACAAGCGCCTGGCCCAGCACTTCTACCGCGCTAAGGACAAGCCCGGCCCCCATCGGGCTATCATCGGGATGGAGCACCTGGATAAGGTGGTGCTGGTGGACCAGTCCCCCATCGGGCGGACGCCCCGCTCCAACCCTGCGACGTATGTGGGGGTGTTCACCCCCATTCGGGAACTGTTCGCCCAGTTGCCAGACGCCAAGATGCGGGGCTATGGGCCGGGGCGCTTCTCCTTCAATGTGCGGGGCGGGCGCTGCGAGGCCTGCGAAGGGGAGGGCTACACCGAGATCCAGATGCAGTTCCTGCCCGATGTGACGGTTCCCTGTGAGGTGTGCAAGGGGCGACGCTACACCCGTGAGGCCCTGGAGGTCAAGTTCAAGGGCTACTCCATCGCCGATGTGCTGGACATGACGGTGGAGCAGGCCCTGGAGGTGTTCAAGGACATCCCCCGCATCCGCTCCAAACTGGAGACCATGCGGGATGTGGGGCTGGGGTACATCCGCCTGGGCCAGCCCGCCACCACCCTGTCGGGGGGCGAGGCCCAGCGGGTGAAACTGGCGGCGGAACTGTCCCGCCGGGCCACGGGGCGCACCCTCTACATCCTGGACGAACCCACCACTGGCCTCTCCTTTGAGGACTGCGCCTACCTGTTGCGGGTGCTCCACCGCCTGGTGGACCGGGGGAACACGGTCATCCTGATTGAGCACCACCTGGATATGATCAAGAACGCCGACTGGATTATTGACCTGGGGCCGGGGGCAGGGGAGCGGGGGGGCAGGGTGGTGTGCACGGGCACCCCCGAACAAGTGGCACGCCACCCGGCGAGCGCAACGGGCCAGTTTTTGCGCCGTGTGCTGGACGTGGAGGCGGGGGTGCGGTAAGGGGCCCCCGCCCTTGACCCCCACAACCCAGGGGAGCGAGGGCCGTGGTGCGTCTGTTCATCGGCCTGGCATTAGTGGCTTTGGGCACGCTCCTGCTCTTGGAGCGGTTGGGGATCGTGGAAGGGGCGTGGAGTATCGGGTGGCCCGCCCTGCTCATCGTGCTTGGGGTAGCTGTGCTCTTGGGTGGTCTTTTGCGGAGGTAGACGGGGATGCGGCCGCCGTTCTGGGCGCAACTGGCGGGGGTGTTTCTCATCGCCGTGGGGATGGTGCTCCTCCTCAACGCCTTGGGCATCGCGTTGGTGGCGGTGGTGGATGTGCTTATCGGGGCGGGGGCGGTGGTGTTGATCATTATGGGGTTGCGCCTGTTGCGGCGCTCCCGCTGGGTGCGACGGGAGCCCTTCGTGGACATCCTAATGGGGAGCATTCGGCGGGGCTCCGAGTGGGAGGTTACCTCGGCCCAGTTTGCTGTGGGCATCGGGCAGGTGCGCCTGGACTTGACGGGCGCACGGGTGCCCCCTGGGGAGCACCACCTGCTGGTGGATTGCATTCTGGGCAGTGTGCGGGTGGTGCTCCCCGCCGATGTGGGGGTCGCCGTGTCGTGTCGGGTGGGGTTGGGGGAGATTGTGGCCTTTGGCCAGCGGTGGGAGGGGATCAACCGCTCCCTGACCCTGCGCACCCCCGACTACGAGAAGCAGAGCCGACGCATCGCCCTGGAGGCCTCCGCCACCATCGGGCAGATACACCTCTCCCGCCCGGCGGCGGTTGAGGTGCCCCAGGCTTTGCCGGCGCTCATCGTCCCCCCGTAAGAGGCGCGCCCCCCTTTAATGGTCGCCCGGCTTGGCGTAGGGGTGGCTCCACAGGGCCACCTGCAGCACCACCGATTTGAACCACGCCTGGTGCATCTTGTCCACCACCTCGGGCGGGTGCCCCTTCTTGGCCAGGAAGGGGCGGATGGTGGCGGTGATGGGGTAAATGAAGGCGATTAGGTACCGCAGGGGGATGTGGGGCACCGACTGCACCTTGTCGGTCTGGTTCTTTTTGGTGCGGTGGTGGCGCAGGCCGATTTCGTGCTGGTAGTCCAGCCAGGCCTGGTCATACTTGCGGTTGCAGGTGTCCAGGATCCACTGGCCGAAGCGCTTGCGCACCGCCCCCAGGTAGTCGGGCAGGGGCTTCCCATCGGGGCCGGTGAAGTAGTACACGAGGTGCGGATGGGAGGCCACGAAGCCATACCACAGGTCCAGCACCTGCTCAATCTGGTCGGCCAGCACCTGCCCCGCCATGCGCAGGTAGCGCTCGTCCTCCTCGGTGAACATGACGGCCTTTTTGAGGTCGTCAAACTCCTTGAGGGTGATGGGCGACTTGGCCACAGCGGGGGTGCCGTAGGTATAGCCGGGGATAGCCGTGCCGGTCATGGCCACCTCCTTGGGGAAGGGCTACAATTCCTATTGCAAAAGCCGAGCTTCCCAAGGTCAATTCCGCACTTTTCGGTAACCTGGTTACCAAAAGGAGACCGTCCATGACCCTGCTGTCGGGTGTCTCGGTGCCTGTGGGTGTTGGTCAGGATAGGGTAGCCACGCCCCTGCTGGCGTGTCGGTGGACGCTGACCATCCTGTGGGCGTTGTTCCAGGGGCGGCACCGCCCGTCGGAACTGCAACGGCACATCCCCGGCCTGAGGCGCAAGGTGCTCTACGACCGCCTGCGCAAACTGCAGGGGGAGGGGTTGGTGGTGGCCGTAACGGGAGGAGGATATCCCCTGCGGGTGGAGTATCACCCCACCGAGCGGGGGATGGCCCTGCGCCCTGTGGTGGAGGCTCTGCTCGGGGACGGCATCCCCCCCGCGGTGGTGGCGGAGGTGCTCAAGTGTAAGTGGATGGGGTGCATCTTGCGCCTGTTGCGGGAGCGTCCGTATCGCCCCAGCGAACTGAAGCGCGCCCTGGGGGGTATCAGCAACAAGGTGCTGGCGGAGCGGTTGGCCAAGCTGGAGGCTCTGGGGCTGGTGCAGAGGCAGGTGGTGGCCACACGGGGGGTGCGGGTGCTCTATGCCCTCACTCCCCTGGCGCACGGGTGGCGCGCCCTGGGCATGGTGCTGGCACCCCCTATGGGGCCACAGTAACCCCCTCGCCCTCTACCACTTCCCCCACAGGGATGGCCTCGGGAACGGCACGACGGGCGGCGTCTACGGCCTCGGGAGCCACGGCCACCACCATCCCGATGCCCATGTTGAACACACGGAACATCTCCCCCTCCTCCACGGGGCCTTGCTGCTGGATGAGGCGGAAGAGGGGGGGCACCTCCCACGCTCGCCGGTGGAAACGGGCCCCCAGCCCCGGGGGAAGGATGCGGGGCACATTCTCTATGAGCCCCCCGCCCGTGATGTGGGCCATGCCTTTGGCATAGGGGAGCAGGGGAACCAGCAGGGGATAATACGGGCGGTGGGGCACAAGAAGCGCCTCCCCCAGGGTGGTGCCCAGGTCGGGGAACCAGCGCCCCAGCACCGACGGGTCTTGGTCAATGCGGAACAGACGGCGCACCAACGAGTAGCCGTTGGTGTGCAGGCCGTGGGAGGGGATGCCCAGGAGCACATCGCCTCGGCGGATGGTCTGACCGGTCAGGAGGGCCTCCTCCTCCACCGCCCCCACGATGAAACCCACCAGGTCAAAGTCGTCGCCCTGGTAGACGCCTGGCATTTCGGCCGTCTCGCCGCCGATAAGGGCGCACCCGGCGGCGCGGCAGGCGTCCACCATCCCCTGGGTGATGGCCTCTACCCGCTCGGGGCGCAGACGTCCGAAGGCCATGTAGTCCAGGAAGAAGAGGGGGCGTGCCCCGCAGGTGAAGATGTCGTTCACGCAGTGGTTGACCACATCCTGGCCTACGCCCTGGTAGCGCCCCAGGAGGGCGGCAATTTTCAGTTTGGTGCCTACCCCGTCGGTGTGGGCCACCAGGATGGGGCGGCGGAAGCCCTCCAGGCGAAAGAACCCCCCGAAGAAGCCGATGTCGCCCACCACGCCGGGGGTGAAAGTGGAGCGGGCCAGGCTGCGGATGCGCTCCTTGGCTAAAGTGGCGGCATCCCGGTCGACCCCTGCCGCCTTATAGGTGGCGTCGGACACCTAGCCCTCCTTGGCGGGTTGCTGGGGAGGGGGCTCCTCCTTCACTTCGATGCGCTTGCGCTGGCGCGGGGCCGCCTCCCGCTCAGCCATTTCCAACTCCTCAATGGCGCGGTCCAGCAAGGCGCGCAAACCCAGGAGAAACTCGCGCCCGGCGGCGCGCCAGTGGGCACGGGATTGAGGGGGCACCATCTCCCGTAGGCGGCGGGTGCGGAAGCGCACCCACACCTCTCCCCCCGGGCCGAGCTGCACCTCCACCAAACGCTCGCTCATGTCCCCTCCTTTCTGGTATGCGGGTGTGGGCCTTTGGTGGCTTGCGGGGCGTGGGCCGAGGCGCGCCCCTGGAAGCGGATGCGCAAAGTGTCGCCCTCCAAGGTGGCGTCTTTCACCCCCAGGCCCACCAGCATGCGGGGCAGGAACACAGTGCGCCGATACGACCCCACCTGCACCACCAGTTCCTCCACACTGCTCTGCAGAAGGGCGATGTCGCCCCGAGCGGCGAAGGGCAGTTTCAGCAAGAGCAGGTGGTCCTCCCCCTCCCGGCGGATTTCCTGGGGGTTGCCCAGGTGGAAGATGTGGATGGGGTTCTTATCCCCGTAAAGGACGCGGGCCATCTCCCGCAGGGCCTCTATCCCCACCACCTCCCGGCTGAACAGGGGGACAGTGAAGATGGGGACGGGGGAGAAGGCCTCCTGAATCATTTGGAAGTACTTGGCCTGGCTGGAACGCCAGGTCTGGAAGTACGGGTCGGTAACATCGGGGGGGATGAGGCGGTTGCACACCACCATGTCCACATTGTAGCCGTAGAGGTTGAGGTAGGTGAAAGAGCGCTGGGTCTCCTTGACCACCATCTTCTCGGCGTTGACCACCAGGCGCACCGAGGCCTGCTGGTGGTCGGTGAGGAGGGCCTGCATGGCTTCCAGCTGCTGGTAGAGGCTTTCAATGCTGGCGAACACCGGCTCCCCCGGCACGGGGAGGCCCAGGGTTACTCTGGCCAACGGCCCCAAGGTCTGGGCGGTGCGCTTGCCGATGGGGAAAAGGCGCCGCATATACCAGCGGGCCATGTCGGGGAAACTGAGCAGACGCATGGTCTCCCCTGTGGGGGCGCAGTCCACCACCAGCACATCGCACGCCCCCGCTTGGGCGTGGCGGGTGATGTACAGGAGGCCCACCAGTTCATCCATGCCAGGGAAGATGGCAATTTCCTCGGCCACCACCTCGTCCACCCCTTGCCATTGGAGCAGGGCGGTGAGCCAATCCCGCACGGTGCTCCAGTAGCGCTCCAGTTCCTTGAGGACATCTATCTCCTGTCCCCACAGGTTGGGGGCTATAGGCGTGGGGTCAGGGCCGAGGGGGTGGTCAAAAGAGTC
Source organism: Dehalococcoidia bacterium (assembly GCA_025060295.1). Lineage (NCBI taxonomy): Bacteria > Bacillati > Chloroflexota > Dehalococcoidia > Dehalococcoidia bacterium. The sequence continues at coordinate 44,959 of JANXCH010000013.1, forward strand.
GGCCAGGGAATGGGCGATGTCGGTGCTCATCACGATGGTCTTGTAGCCCATATCGGCGGCGCGCACGGCAGTGGCGGCGGCGATGCTGGTCTTGCCTACTCCCCCTTTGCCGGTGAATAAGATGATGCGCATGGTGCTCCCTCTCTGCAGTGCAGAACCTCGCCCCCTCGATCCCCAGGGCGATTACACATCCAAGTTGCGCACCTGACGGGCATAGGCGAAGATGAAGTTCTTGCGGGGCTCCACCTGGTCGCCCATCAGGATGGTGAACAGTTCGTCGGCGCGACGGGCGTCCTCTAGGGTTACCTGGAGGATGGAACGGGTGGCGGGGTTGAGGGTGGTCTCCCACAACTGCTCGGGGTTCATCTCCCCCAGGCCCTTATAGCGTTGAATGACCACCCCTTTAGCCTTCTCCAGGCGCTTGAGGATGGTGTCCTTCTGGGCCTCGCTGTAGGCGTATTCCACCTGCTTGCCCGCCTGGATGCGGTAGAGGGGGGGCTGGGCGATGTAGAGGTGGCCGTGGGTGATAAGGGGGCGCATGGTGCGGAAGAAGAAGGTCAACAGCAACGTGCGGATGTGGCTCCCGTCCACATCGGCGTCGGTCATGATGATAACGCGATGGTAGCGGAGTTTGGCGAGGTTGATGTCCTCGCCCATGCCCACGCCCAGGGCGGCCACCAGGGCGCGTATCTCCTCGTGGGAGAGGACCTTGTCGGGGCGGGCCTTCTCGACATTGAGGATTTTGCCCTTGAGGGGGAGGATGGCCTGGAAGCGCCGGTCGCGCCCCATTTTGGCGGAGCCGCCGGCCGATTCCCCCTCCACGATGAACAGTTCGCACAGGGCGGGGTCCCGTTCGGAGCAGTCGGCCAGTTTGCCGGGGAGGGAGGTGCCGTCCAGGGCGTTCTTGCGCAAAACCATCTCCCGGGCGCGCCGCGCCGCCTCGCGGGCCTTGGCGGCAGTAATGCACTTGCCCACGATGCGGGCGGCGTCGGCGGGGTGGTCCTCCAGGTAGATGGTGAGGGCCTCCCCCACCACCGAGTCCACGATGCCCTTCACCTCGGGGTTGCCCAGTTTGGTCTTAGTCTGCCCCTCAAACTGGGGGTTGGGCAGGCGCACGGCGAGCACCGCCGTGAGGCCCTCCCGCACATCCTCCCCCTGGAGGTTGGGCTGGTCGTCCTTGAGGAGTTTTTGCTTACGGGCGTAGTCGTTGATGGCGCGGGTGAGGGCCGAGCGCAGGCCGGTGAGGTGGCTCCCCCCTTCGGGGGTGGGGATGCAGTTGGCGAAGGTGAAGATGGCCTCGTTCACCTCGTCGGTGTACTGCAGGGCGCAATCCACCTGCACCCCCTCCACCGTGCGGGAGAAGGCCAGCACGGGGTGCAAGGGCTGGCGGGTGCGGTTATAGTGGGCCACCATGCTGGCCACGCCCCCCTCAAAGTAGAAAGTCTTCTCCTCCCCCGTGCGCTGGTCGGCCAGGGTGATCTCCAGGCCGGGCACCAGGTAGGCCACCTCCCGAAAGCGCTGGGCAAGGGTGTCAAAGTCGTAATCCCGCTTAGCGAAGATGGTGCTATCGGGCAGGAAGGTGACGGTGGTGCCTGTGCCCTCGGCGGGGCCGATATCCTGAACGGGGGTGATGGGGCGTCCCCGCTGGTATTCCTGGCGGTAGAGGCGACCGTTGCGGCGCACCTCCACCTGAAAGCGTTCGGAGAGGAAGTTGACCACCGAGGCCCCGACCCCGTGCAGCCCCCCCGCGACCTTATAGGTGCCGTTGCCGAACTTGGCCCCGGCGTGCAGGGTGGTCATGACCGTCTCCAGGGCCGATTTGCCCGTGACAGGGTGGGGCTCCACAGGGATGCCCCGCCCGTTATCCTCTACCCGCACCGAGTCGTCCCCTCCGAGCGTGACGAGGATGCGGTTGCAGTAGCCCGCCAGGGCCTCGTCCACGGCGTTGTCCACGATCTCGTAGACCAGGTGGTGGAGGCCTCGCTGGTCGGTGCTCCCTATGTACATGCCCGGGCGGCGGCGCACCGCCTCCAGACCCTCCAGCACTTGAATGGACTCGGCTGTATACTCCTGCACGCCTGCCGCCTTATCCTTCAGGTCGACCATATCTACCTCCTTCCGAAGGGCAGCGCCCTTATCGTGCGATGAGGGGGATATCCCCTGTGCTGTGCCTGTGGGTGCGTGGGGCCTCCTCACGCTCGGACGGGGAGACGGCTCGCCCGTTCCCTATAGAAGACCATGCCCGCCGCCGTGATGCCCGTAGCGATGAAGGCATAGACTGCGCTGGCCGCCAGGGCACCGGGGAGCGTCTCGGTGAAGCGCTCCAGGAGCAGACGTGCCCCCAGGCTGATGATGGCCGTCAACAGCCAAAAGCGCACGCAAGCCCAGAAGTGGCCAAACACCACCTGGGCGCTGCGGAGCATGGCCTGGGCAGGCCCCAGTCCGTCGATGAAGATCGCCTCCTCCACCAGGAAGAGGTAGAACAGCACCAGGAAGGCACCCCCAATGATCAGCCCCCCCAGCAGGGCGGCCACGAAGGGGGAGAGGAGGAGGGCCACCGCCACCAGCAGGCCTCCTCCCAGCAGGCCCACCACTGCCAGCGTCCCCAGCAAAAGCCGATACCCCACCAGGGCCAGCCACCCCTTCAGGATGGCGGGTGCCAAGGGCCGAGGGCGTCCCACCACTGCCTGGCCCAGGGGGGCCAGGTAGCAGGAGGCCAGCAGAAGCCCCGCCAGGGCCAACCCCCCCATGAACCCCACCAGAAGGGGCAGACCCCCTCCCCACAGGACGCTTGCCCCCGAGGCGGGGATGTTCAGCATGGGGAGTTGCCACACTATCAGGCGCAGGATATTCGCCTGGGAGAGGCCCCTTCCCAGGGTGTCGGCCTGGGTGAAGATGCCAAGAACGTGATCGGGGGTTGGGGCGCGGGTGAGCAGAACATCTTCCACCACGCTCAACACCTGTCGGGTTTGGGTGGGGGCGGTCCACGCGGGGAGAAGCATCAGGGCGGCGGCAACACCTACAGGAAGCAGGACCAAATAGGGGCGACGGGCCACCAACGCAAACCCCAAGCCCAAAGAGTCAATGGCCCCCGCTGGGGCGCTCTGCGTCTCGCGCACAATTCTATTGTAGCAGATGTGCGCGGTGCTTTGAAAGGCACGGGCATGCGGGCCCAGGCCCTTTCCCCCCGGAAACCATACCCCGCCCCCGTGAGGCGTCTGCTAGCATAGGGTAGAGGTCTCCTATGGGGAATCCCCGTCTGACCCAGGTGCAGGCCATCATCCTGAAGGACAGGGAGGTGGGCGAGGCGGATCGCCTGGTGTGTCTGTTCACCCTGGAACGGGGGAAAGTGTGGGCACGGGCCGCCGGCGTGCGCAAGCCCACCAGCCGGCTGGGGGGCCACCTGCAACCCCTCTGCCACAGCCGCGTGCTCCTCGCGCGGGGGCGGGAGCGGGATGTGGTCTCCCAGGCGGAGGCCCTGCACACCTTCCCTGGCCTGCGGGGGGATTTGCGGCGCTTGGCCCAGGCTTTAGCCTGCGCCGAGGTGGTGGAGGGCCTCACCGCCGAGGAGCAGGCCAATCCCCGCATCTACCACCTCCTCTTGCACACTTTGGAAGGGTTGGAGGCAGGGGAGGGGGAAGTGCTCCTGCGCTGGTATGAGGTGCAGATGCTGGATGCCCTGGGGGTAGTGCCCCACCTGTTCGCCTGCGCAGAGTGTGGGGCACCCCTTTTCCCCCAGCCCCAGTATACTTTTCGCGTGCCGGTGGGGGTTGTGTGTGGGGGATGCACCTCCCACGGGGGGGCGTTCTTATCCCTCTCTCTGGAGGGGCTGAAGGTGCTGCGCTGGCTGGCCCGCCACGACTACGCCCAGGTGCGCACCCTGCGCTTGGGGCCGGTGGGGGCCGAGGTGGAGCGCCTCTTGCGGGAGACCTTCCGCTGGCATCTGGAGCGGGAGGTGCGGGCTGCCGCCTTCGGGGAGCGGGTGGGAGGATACCCCCCCGTCGGGGGACGGGCATTTTGACACCCCTGCGCTCTTTGGGTATGGTAAGGGAGAAGACACCACCAGCCATGTTCCGTGCGGTGCTTGTTGCCAACCGTGGGGAGTGCGCCTGCCGCATCATCCGCACTTTGAAGCGGATGGGCATACGCGCTGTTGCCGTCTACTCGGAGGCGGATACCCGCGCCCGCCATGTGCAGATGGCCGACGAGGCGGTGCCCATTGGCCCCCCCGAGCCTGCCCAGAGTTACCTGAACATCCCCCGCCTGGTGGAGGCGGCACGGGCGACAGGATGCCAGGCGGTGCACCCTGGGTGGGGTTTCCTTGCCCAGAACCCCGCCTTCGCCCGCGCCTGCGCCCAGGCGGGGCTGAAGTTCATTGGCCCCCGCCCCGAGGTGATGGAGCGTATGGGGGATAAGGTGCTGGCACGGCACCTGGCACGGGAGGCCGGCTTACCCCTGGCCCCTGGTAGCCCCGAGGCTGTGACCGACGAGGAGGCGGTGCGCATCGCCCAGGCCATCGGCTTCCCGGTGATGATCAAGGCGGCGGCGGGGGGTGGGGGTGTGGGTATTCGGGTGGCTACCTCCCTGGCGGACCTGCGCGACCTGCTCCCTCGGGCGCGCCGATTGGCCCAGGGCGCTTTCGGATCGGACAAGGTCTATGTGGAGCGGTACATTCGCGACGCCGCCCACATTGAGGTGCAAGTGCTGGGGGATGAGCACGGCACCCTGGTGCACCTGGGGGAGCGGGAGTGCTCGGTGCAGAGGCGCAACCAGAAAATCGTGGAGGAGACACCCAGTCCCAAACTGAACGACGCCCAGCGCCAGCGCCTGGTGGCGGCTGCTTTGGCCCTGGCCCGCCACATCGGGTACACCAACGCCGGCACCGTGGAGTTCCTCTGGTCGCCCGAGGGCGAGTTCTACTTCCTGGAGATGAACACCCGCCTGCAGGTGGAGCACCCCGTGACGGAGATGGTAACCGGGCTGGACATTGTGGAGTTGCAAGTGCGCATAGCGATGGGAGAGCCTCTCCCCTTCCGCCAGGAGGACGTGGTGCCGAGGGGGCATAGTGTGGAGGGGCGGGTGTATGCCGAGGACCCCGACACCTTCGTCCCCACGGGGGGAACAGTGGAGCGAGTGGTGGAGCCCCAGGGGGAGGGGATACGGGTGGATAGCGCCCTCGTGCCGGGGTACCAGGTGCCCCTGTTTTACGACGCTATGCTGGCCAAGGTGATCGCCTGGGCACCCACGCGGGAGCAGGCCATTGCGCGCCTGGACGCCGCCCTGAAGGGCCTCGTGGTGGAGGGGGTGCGCACCAACATCCCCACCTTGCGGGCGGTGCTGGGGGATCCGACCTTCCTCCTGGGCACTTATACCACCCAGGTGCTGGCCCGTTTGACGGCGGTGCCCCAGCGGCGCGTGGCCTCCACACCCACCTCTGCGGCGGTGTCCACTGACCCCGAGGCGGTGCTCCACGAGGCGGAGCGCCGTTCCTTCCTGGACCCCCGTTGGGATGGCAGAGCAGAGGCGGTGGCGGCAGCGTTGGCCGTGGCCTGGGCGTGGGAGGGGTTTTCCGCCCCGGCGCCTTCGGCGTGGCGGGAGCAGGGCAAGATGCACCAGATGCTGACGCGTCTGGGGGTGGGGCTATGACCTTCCCCCCGCGCCGCTTCCGCGTGCGGGTGGGCCAGCGGTGGCTGACGGTAGAGGTGCGCCGCGGCCCTGCCGGCCAACCCCTGGTGTGGGTGGAGGGACAGCCCGTGGAGGTGGAGGTGCTCCCCGAAGGGAGCGTGTCCCCCAGGGGGATGCCGGTGGCCTCCCCTGGCTCTGGCCCTGCCCCTCATCCCCCCCAGGAGAGGCGCATCGTCAGCCCCATGCCCGGGCGGGTGGTAGGAGTGTCGGTGCGGGTGGGCGACCGTCTCCAGGCGGGGGACGAGGTCTGCGTCATTGAGGCCATGAAGATGGAGCAGAGCATCCGCTGCACCCACGGGGGCGTCGTGAAGGCTGTCCACATCCAGCCCGGCCAAACCGTTCAGGCGGGCGACCTGTTGGTGGAACTGGGGGAGGAATAACGGGCGGGGGCGTGTCCACCCCCCCTCTGGGATGGGCCGTTAGGTGCAGGCTGTTTCCCCTCGGCGGTTTGCCCTTCCGCTCTCGTCTGTATCCGGACCCTTTCTCTGCTACACTACAAAGGCTATGAGCGTTACAGCGACGCTGGTGGAGTGGGTAACGGCATGCCGAGGGGAGGCTCTCCCGCCGGCGGTGCGGGAGCGGGTGAAGGGGCTTTTCCTGGATGCGTTGGCGTGTGCCTGCATTGGGAGCCGCCAACGGTGGACGCAGAAGGTGGCCCAGATGGTGCGGGGGATGGGGGCGCAGGGGCCGTGCACGGTGGTGGGCTATCCCTGGACGACGGCCCCCTCGTTGGCGGCGCTGGTGAACGGGTGCGCGGTGGGAGGGTTTGAGTTGGACCACGCCCTGGGGGAGGCGTCGGCCCATCCCAGCAGTGCGGTGGGGCCGGCGGTGCTGGCCCTGGGGCAGGCCTTGCGGGCATCGGGGGAGCGGGTTGTGCGGGCATTGGTGCTGGGCTATGAGGCCCAGTGCCGCATCGGCTTGGCGGTCGGGCGGGGGGTGGAGGACGAGCGGGGCTTCCACGGCCCCGGCACCAACGGCCCCCTGGGGGCGGCCGTGGGAGCGGGGGTTCTGCTGGGCCTGACGCCCCAGCAGATGGCCTGGGCACTGGGGAACGCCGGCTCCCACGGGGCGGGGCTGATGGCCTTCGCCGCCGAGGGGGCCATGACCAAGCGCCTGCACCACGGGCGGTCGGCCCAGACGGGGCTGGAGTGTGCCCTGCTAGCGCAGGAGGGGTTCACCGGCCCCAGTCAGGTGCTGGAGGGGGCACGGGGCTTCTTCCACGCCTTTTCGCCCACTCCCCGCCCCCAGCAGGTTACCGAGGGCTTGGGGACGGTGTGGCGTTTGGAGGGCATTTTTGTGAAGCGCTACCCCTGCCACGCCAGCATCCAGGGGGTGGTGGAGGGGCTGGTGCGCCTGCGGCGGGAGGGCCTGCGGGCGGAGCAGGTGGAGCGGGTGCGAGTGGTGGGGCCGCCCCGTCTGCTCCACCGCCACGCCGAAAAGACCCCCCGCACCCTCCTGGCTGCCCAGGAGAGCCTCCCCTTCTGCGTGGCGTGGGCGCTGCTGGGCAACCCGGAGGACCCGTGGTCATTGACCGAGGCTCTGCTCACGGAGCCGGCCTACCTGGGCTTGGCCCAGCGGGTGGAGATAGAGGTGGACGCCCAAGCCTTCGCCACGCCTCCCTTGTCCTTCCTCGGCTCGGAGGTTACGGTGGAGACCGCGTTCGGCGTGCGGCGCTTCTGCGGGTGGCCCTTCCCCGGTGCGCCGGGGCATCCTTTGCCCTGGGAGGGGGTGGTGCAGAAGTTTCGGGCGTGTGCGGTGCCCGTGCTCGGGGAGGAGAGGACCCAGGCCGTAGTGCAGAAGGTGGCTCACCTGGAGGCAGAGGGGGACATATCTTCCCTGGCGGGGCTTCTGGCGGGCACCTAGTTGCGCCGCAGGTAGAGGAGAAACTCCTGCTCCTCCACAGGACGGCCCCGCCGTAAGGCGAGGATAGCGTATTGCATGAACATGCGGGCCAGGCCAGGGTATTTGAGGGCATGGGAACCGATGACCACCCGGGGGATAGGCTTGTCCAACTCCACTGCGATGCGCCCAGGGTGGTCGTAGTCCACCTCTAACGCTATGCTCCGGCCGGTGGAGCGCTCGATGCGCTCCTGTAGTCGGCGCAGGAACTCGGCATCATCCATAGGGTGCCCCCCACTCTCAGTATACGGGGGAGCCTTTGGGATAGAATAGCCCTATCAGGAGGATGGTATGAGCGAAAGGCGTGATGTGGTGGTCATCGGGGCGGGGGTGAACGGGGTGAGCACGGCTTATTTCCTGGCACGCAAGGGGGTGAAGCGCGTCCTTCTGCTGGAGCGGGAGGGGGTGGCATCGGGGGCCACGGGGCGCTCGGCTGCCCTGGTGCGCATGCACTATACCAACCCCTGGGACGCCCTGCTGGCCTTGCGCAGTTGGGAGATGTTCCAACACTGGAACGACCTGGTGGGGGGCGAATGTGGCTTCCGCACGACGGGGTTCCTTCTGCTGGCCGCCCACCACGACCGGGAGCACCTGCTGGCCAACATCCAGATGCTCCAATCAATAGGGGTGAACACCTGCTACCTGCCCCCGGAGGATGTGCGCCTGGCCTACCCGTATATGGTCACTGACGACCTGGCCGGGGCAGCCTACGAGCCGGAGAGCGGATACGCCGACGGCTCCGATACCACCCACAGCCTCCTGCGGGCGGCGCGACGGGAGGGGGTGGAGGTGCGCCTGGGCACCCCCGCCCTGCGCCTGCTGGTGGAGAAGGGGCGCATCACCGGTGTGGAGACGCCTCAGGGCCCCATCGCCACAGGGACAGTGGTGGTCGCAGCGGGGGCGTGGGCCGCTCCCCTGCTGGCCACGGCCGGCGTCACCCTGCCCATTACGCCCATGCGCATCGGGGCGGGGATCGTGGTGCGTCCGGCGCAGGTGCCCTTCCACCCCGTCGTCATTGACCGCTCCATCGGGTTCTACTTTCGCCCCGACGGGGTGCAGGAGGCACGCTTGACCCTGGTGGGGGTGCACGGGCGGGAGCACCGCACCCCTGCCGACCCCGACGCCTTCCGCCGTGAGCCGACGTACGAGGAGGTAGAGTTGACCATCCAACGGCTGGTGCGCCGTATCCCTGGCATGGCCGATGCTTACTGGAAGCGCACCTGGTGCGGGGTGGACGGCTATACGCCCGATGGGCATATGGTGCTGGGGGCGGTGCCAGAGGTGCAGGGTCTGTATGTGGCGGGGGGGAGCAGTGGCACCGGCTTCAAGACAGGGCCGGCGGTGGGGCTGTGCATGGCGGAGGTGATTGTGGAGGGGCGGGCGCACACGGTGGACATTACCGCCTTCCGCCCCACCCGCTTCGCCGAAGGGCAGCCCCTGGTCAGCCCCCACGAATACCGTGTGTCAGCCTAAAGGCCTTCCATTACCTGGCCCCACGCGCCGTGTGCGCAGAGGCCCACAGGGCAGGAGGTGCGTCGCCCTTGCACCTTGGGCTCCCCTGGGGTATTCTGGAAGCAGATACCCACAGGAGGGGCCATGTTTCGGGGCGGTATCGGGCTTCCTGAACTTATCATCATCCTGGTAATTGTCCTGCTCCTGTTTGGGGCGACCCGCCTGCCCAAGTTGGCGGAATCCATGGGCAGGGCCGTGAAGGCCTTCCGCAAGGCCGCCCGCGAGGAGGAGCAGTCCGCCCCCCGCGCACGCCGTCGGTCCAAGGAGCCGACGAAGGTATAGGGCCAGCGCCCGCGCACGGGCTTCAGCAGGGCGCAGGGAGTGGTCTGAACAGCCCTACTCCAGGGTCACTTTGGCGCCCGCAGCCTCCAGTTTCTCCTTGATCTTCTGGGCCTCCTCTTTGGAGACGTGCTCTTTGACGGGCTTGGGGGCCGCCTCTACCAGGTCCTTGGCCTCCTTCAGGCCCAAGCCGGGCACCACCTCCCGCACCGCCTTGATGACGTTGATCTTGTTGGGGCCCACCTCTTTCAAGACGACGGTGAACTCGGTCTTCTCCTCGGCGGGGGGCGCAGCGGGGGCGGCCGCAGGCGCAGGAGCGGCGGCGGGGGCGGCTGGGTCCACAGGGGCGGCCACCGCTACCGCCGGCGCCGCGCTCACGCCAAACTTCTCCTCCAACTGCTTGGCCAGCCACGCCACATCCATCACGGGCAGTTGCAAGATGCCTTCGAGGATTTGCTCTTTGGTCAGGGGCATAGGCTCCTCCTTGATGGTGCCTGTAACCACGCAGATTTAGGCGGGGGATGCCGTGGAAGGCTCCCCCTGCTTCTGGGCCGCACGCTTGAGCACGGTAGCCAGGGACTGTATCGGCCCCTGTAACACCCCTACCAGGGCCACCATAGGGCTTTTCACGTGCCCTGCCAGGGCGGCCATGGGGCCCCGCACACGCCCTACCAGGGTGGCAATGAGCACTGGCTTGGGGGGCAGGGTGGTCAGGGCCGTCAGTTGAGCGGGGGTCAGCACCTGCCCGTCCAGCAGAGCGCCCCGCACCGTTAGGGGAAGGCGTATGGCTTTGAGCACCTCCTCGAACCCTTTCACCGCCTCCACCGGGTCCTTTTGGGTGAGCACCAGACCTGTTGGCCCCTGCAGGATGTCCTTGAGGCCCTCCCGCCCCGCCTCGCGGGCAGCGATGGTGGCCAGGGTGTTGCGGACGACCTTGTATTCCAGCCCCTTCTCCCGCAGGCGGCGGCGCAGGTCGGTCATAGCCGACACAGGCAGGCCCGTGAAACTGGTGCTGATGATCAGGGTGCTTCTGCCCAACCGCTCCTTCAGGGCGGCGACGGCCTGGCGGTTCTTCTCCGAGGGCATAGGTGCTCCTTCGCTGGGCCTCCCGATACAAAAAGCCCCGCAGGCCAAAGCCGCAGGGCAAAGGGATACCCCTCCTGTCTGCCTCGGCGGGCGCTCGTCGCTTTACGGCCCCCCAGGGCCACCCGCGGTCTTCGGCACTGCCGTTTTCTAATCTTATCACGGGGGAGCCAGCAGTGCAAGGGCCAGGGCCGCCGCCGAGGGGAGAAGGGCGATACGCCCCTCCCACAAGGCCTGGAGGGCCTCCTGACGCTTCAGCAGCACCACCTCCAGAGCTTCAGTATCGTCGGGATGGGCTGGGGCTGTCTGCTGGGCGGGCCACGCCCGGAACAGGTGCGCCCGCCACTGCCCGCGGTTGCCATCCACGAAAAAGGAGCCGAGCGCCTGCCAATGGGGCGCCGTGTAGCCCGTCTCCTCCCGCAGTTCCCGTTGGGCGGTGGTTAAGGGATTCTCCCCCGCCTCCACGAAGCCCCCCGGCAGGGCTAAGGTGGTGCGCCGCGGCCCGTGCCGATAGAGGCGCACCAGAACGATGGCCCCGTCAGCCGTTTGGGGCACCACCACTGCATAGTCGAGCAGGGCCAGTTGCCAGAAGTCCTCAATGATGCGCCCGCTGGGGAGGCGCACCCGCTCCACCCACACCTTTACCCAGGGCGGGGCGGACACCACCTCCCGCCGTTCCAGCACCTCCCAGGGGATAGAGGGGTCGGGGGCCACCCATAGCCTCCTGTGGGGGATGCTTCTATTCTAGCACCTTTCTCTGCCAGCGCCCCCTTGTGGCAAAGGGCGTTGCTTTTCCACCATGGCCCCAGCATTCGCCGAGGGACGGCTGTGGAGACCCTGCCCCAGCGCATCGCCCGCATGGATGGGGAGCGCCTACGGCGCTACGCCGAGTACCTGGCCTTCGCCCAGGGCCACCAGTGGAGCACGCCCGCCCGCCGGGGGGAGCGTCGCCTCACCTTCAACTACGCCCGCGCCTTCGCCGAGAAGGTAACCTCCTACCTCCTCTCGGGGCTGACCGTAACGACGGAGCCGTGGGATGCCTCCCCTCAGGCACGGGAGCGGGCTTTGCGTGCCCAAGAGGTGTGGAACGCCATCGCCGAGGCCAATGCCCTGGACGAACTGGACTACGAAACGGAGCTGGACACGGCCATCCTGGGGGATGGGTGCTACAAGGTCATCTGGGATAGCCAGGAGGGGCGGGTGCGCATCACGGCTCCTGATGTGCAGGGCATCTTCGCCTGGTGGACGGAGGACGACCCCTCTCGGCTCCTCCAGGTGGCCAGTCGGTATCGGCTGTCGGCCGAGGAGTGCCTTCTGCGGTGGGGTGTGGCCCCCAAAGGCCCCCAGGGGACGGTGGTGGAAGGGTGGACAGCCACCACCCTGCAGGTGTGGGTGGATGACACCTTGGCCGAGGAGCGCCCCAACCCCTACGGCTTCATCCCCTTTCTGCTCTTCCCCAACCTGCGGGAGCCCAAGCAGGTCTGGGGCACCTCCGATTTGGTGCCCATTATGGAGCCCCAGCGGGAACTCAACCGCGCCTTCACCCAACTGTCGGCCATCCTGGAGTTGTCGGGCAACCCCATCGCCGTCCTGGAGGGTGTGGAGCATGCCACCGACATCGCCGTCCAGCCGGGGGCGGTGTGGGAGGTGCCCGAGCGGGCGCGGGCATACCTGCTGGACCTGCTCCAGGGCGGGGGCGTGCGCCTGCATGTGGACTACATTGACCTGCTCTACCGCACCCTCCACGACCTTTCGGAAACACCCCGCACCGCCTTCGGGGACAACGCCCGCAACCTGTCGGGAGTGGCGTTGGAGATGGAGTTGCATCCCCTTCTGCAAAAGGTGCGCCGCAAACGCCTTATTCGCACCAGCGTCTATCGGCGGCGGGCGTGGATGGCCCTGGCTCTGCACGAGCGGATGACGGGTGAGCCCCTGTTGCCTGTGCGCCTGCGGGTCGTGTGGGGGCCCATTCTCCCCCAAGACCGGGGGCGCCTGGCGCGGGAACAGCAGGCTTTGGTGGCATCGGGCCTGTCCAGCCGGCGGCGCGCCATGGCCCTGCTGGGGGTGGAGGATCCCGAGGCGGAACTGCGCCGTATTCGCGAGGAGCAGGCCCTGGGACAGGCCCCCACCATCGCCCCATACCTTGCGGACGAGTCGGAGTAAGGGGAGGAGAACCGTATGTCCGAGCAGGTGCAAACCCTGGAAGCGTCCCCGGAGCCGGTGCAGAAGGCCTTGGGGGAGGCCCAGGCCCGCATCACTCACCTGGAGGGGGAGGTGGCCCGCCTGCGGGAGGAGAACGAAGCACTGCGCCACCAGGTGCGCCAGGCCCTGGCCCGCTACCGCGCCCTCCTGGTCGCCCAGGCCCCCGAGGTGCCCGAAGACCTGGTGCAGGGGGATACTGTGGAGGCCGTCGACGAGTCCTTCGCACGGGCGCGGGCGCTGGTGGAGCGGGTGCGCCGTCAGGTGGAGGCGTCCCTGCAGAAAGAGCGGGTGGCTGGAGGTGCGCCTCCACGCCAGGGCATCAGCCTGGACGCCCTTCCCCCCTCGGAGAAGATCCGCCTGGGCCTCCAGCGCCTGCTCCAGCAATCCTGAATCCCCCCCTGATCCCTGCGGGCCTCCCGGATACCGTATGATGGACATGGGGGCTTTGTTCCCGTGGGGAAAACGGTCGCCTTCTTTGACTTTGACGGCACCCTGTGCACGGCCCAGGTGTGGAGGGGGCTGGGGGAGTGGGCACGCACTGCGCCGCGCCGTCGTCTGGCGTATGTGTGGTCGCTACGCCTTCTGCCGATGGGCTATTGGCCTCTGTATCGCCTGCGCCTGCTGGGGGAGGGAACCTTCTTCAACCTCTGGGGCAACGGGGTGGCCAGCCTGTTCCGCGGGATGCCCTATGCCCAGGCGCGGGCCGTCTGCCAGCAGGTCGCCCGCCAGCACCTCATCCCCGCCCTGCGGAGCGATGTGATGGAGCGCCTGCGGGCACACCAGGCCCAAGGGGAGGAGGTGGTGCTGGTCTCCGGCACCCTGGCCGAGGCCGTGGAGGCCGTCGCCCACCATTTGGGCATCCCCACTGTGCTGGCCACGCCCCTGCAGGTGCACAACGACATCTGCACCGGGCGTATGGATGGGCCGTTCCTTTATGGCGCCCTCAAGGCCCAGCGCCTCCTCCAGTTCGCTCGGGAGCACACCCCCCCGCTTGACCTCTCCCTCTGCTGGGCCTATGCCGACCGCCGCTGGGACATCCCCTTCCTGGAGGCGGTGGGACGGCCGGTGGCCGTCTACCCTGACCGGGTGCTGAAGGCGTATGCTGAAAAGAGGGGCTGGGAGGTGCTCGGGGCGCGCCCCTGACGGGTATGCCCGCCCCTGTGGGGGGAATGCCCGCCTCCACGCCCTCACTCCATCGGCGGAGGGGCGACTGTGCTCAGCCTGGACCTGCTCCGCAGAGCGCCCGACCAGGTGAAGGCGGGTCTCCAGGCCCGCGGCGAACCGTGCGATAGTGTGGATGAGGTGCTGGCCCTGGATGCCCAGCGCCGCCAAACGGTCACCGAGCGCGACCGCCTGCGCGCCCAGCACAACGAGGTGAGCCGACGGATGGGCCAGGCCCTGGCCCGCGCCCGCCGCGAGCCGGGGGCCGCAGCCGAAGCGGACGCCCTGCGGGAGGAGGCCAAAGCCCTCTCCCAGCGCATTGAGGCCCTGGATGAGCAGGCCCGCCGCCTGGAGGAGCAGATAGAGGCCCTCCTCCTCACCCTGCCCAACCTGCCCCGCCCCGATGTGCCCATCGGGGCCGACGCCTCCGGCAACCGCATCGTCCGCACCTGGGGGGAGCCTAACTCTTTCCCCTTCCCGCCCCTTCCCCACTGGGAGTTGGGGGAACGCCTGGGCATCCTGGACACCGAGCAGGGGGCCAAACTGGCCGGCTCCCGCTTCTTTGTGCTGAAGGGGCTTGGGGCGCGCCTGCAGCGCGCCCTCATCTCCTGGTTCCTGGATGTGCACACCCGCGAGCACGGCTACACCGAGATCTACCTGCCCTATCTGGTGCGCAGTCCTGTGCTGGTGGGGGCCGGGGTGCTCCCCAAGTTCGGCGACAACATCTACCGCGACGCCGAGGAGGACCTGTGGCTCATCCCCACCGCGGAGGTGCCCCTCACCAGCCTCTACGCGGGCGATATCCTCCCGCCCGGGAGCCTGCCCCAGTACTGGGTGGCCCACTCCCCCTGCTTCCGACGGGAGAAGGCCGCCGCCGGGCGGGATGTGCGGGGCATCAAGCGCGTCCACCAGTTTGAAAAAGTGGAATGCTACAAGTTCTGCGAGCCGTCCGCCTCCGATGCAGAGTTGGAGCGCCTGGTGGCCGATGTGGAGGACCTGCTGCAGCGTCTGGGGTTGGCCTATCGGGTGGTGCTCCTGTGCACGGGCGACCTGGGCTTCCAATCGGCCAAGACCTACGACCTGGAGGTGTGGGCGCCGGGATCGGGGGAGTGGCTGGAGGTCTCCTCCTGCTCCACCTGCACCGACTTTCAGGCGCGGCGGGCCAACATCCGCTACCGCCCGGCCGAGGGTGCCCGCCCCGAATATGTGCACACCCTCAACGGCTCAGGCCTGGCCCTACCCCGCACCATCGCTGCCATCCTGGAGACCTACCAGCAGGAGGACGGCTCGGTGCTGGTGCCCGAGGTGTTGCGCCCCTATATGGGGGTAGAGCGCATCACAGGGGTCAAGGAGCGCGCCTGAGCGGAGTGCCAACTGGTGGGCCCAGACCCAGCGCGACCTCCAGAGCGCCCGCTGGCAGGTGGAGGGGGGTTTTTACGAATGGGCCTGCTTTGTGGCTCAGCAGGCGCCCGCAAAGGCCCTCAAGGCCGTCTGCCACCGCCTGGGAGCGGAGGCGTGGGACCACAGCGTTCTGCACCTGATCGGAGGCCTCCAGGAGAAGGTCGCCGTCCCCCCCTCTGAGCGGGAGTGTGGACGGGTTCTAGACCTCTCACACCCGGCAGGAGGCCCTCCGTGCCCTCGCTTGTGCGGAAGAGGTCTTACGGTTCTGTAACGGTCTTCTGGCTGGATAGGGATGCGGTGGCCAGGGTCTTGCGGGAGCGTGCCGAGGCCCTGGTGCGCCACGCCCCCGAGGTGCAGAAGGTCGTGTTGTTCGGCTCCCTGGCCGCAAGGCGGGCCATCCCCGGCAGCGATGCGGACATCCTGCCGGTGATACGGGGGGAGGCGGGGCCTTTTCTGGAGCGGGTGCGCCACTACCAGCCTTTCTTGGAGGGGGGGATGCCGGTGGACCTCTTCTGCTACACTGAGGGGGAAATCCAACGCATCCCCCTGGCCCGCACCGCCTTGCGGGAGGGGGTGGTACGGGCCCAAAAGCACAACGCGGGTGCCGAGGGAGCCCCTCTATGCGGGAAATAACCCGTGAGGACTATGTGACTTTCCGGGCCACACATCCTCATGCGGTCATTGAAGGTGTTAGGGTCGCATTCCTGGACAGTGCTCCCCTGACCCTTCTGGAGCCAGCCGAGTTCCGCCTGGAGAGCACCACGGTGTGGTCTTTTGAAAAGAGGGGCAAGTGGGCGACGCACCGCGGGAACTACCGAGGCAACTGGGCACCCGAAATCCCCCGTAATCTCCTTTTGCGCTATACCCAACCGGGCGACTGGGTGTTAGACCAGATGGTGGGATCAGGGACGACCCTGATAGAGTGCAAACTTCTCGGGCGTAATGGCGTGGGGGTAGATATCAACCTGGATGCCCTTATGGTGGCGTGGAACCGTCTGGAGCACACTCCAGTGCCTCCTGGTTGCCCCCAGACGATCCAGCGCCTCTACTCTGGGGATGCGCGCCATTTAGACGCGATAGAGGATGCCAGCATTGACCTGATCGCAACACATCCTCCTTACGCAAACATCATCCGTTACTCGAAGGGCAAGGGCATAGAGGGGGACTTGTCGTTAGTGCGTTCCCTCAATGAGGATATCAACGCTATGGCGCAGGTGGCTGCCGAATGTTGGCGCGTGCTGAAACCCGGGAAACATTGTGCCATTCTGGTGGGCGATACGCATAGGCATAAACACTATGTGCCCATAGCCTTCAGGGTCATGTATGAATTCTTGAAAGTGGGCTTTATTTTGCGGGAGGATGTCATCAAACTGCAATGGCATGTGAAGACGGAACGGGAGCGGTGGAATCCGAAGCGACATCACGATTTTCTTCTTACCTTCCACGAGCATCTCTTTATCTTTCGGAAGCCCAGGCTCGGAGAGGATACCAGCAAACTCCGTGACAGCATGCTCTGGTAGCCAATGGGCGAGGTTTTATCCTCTTTGGGCCGCCCCCGCCCGAACATGTGCCCCCTCTGCAAGGTCGTCATAGCGCGTATCCCCCCGTTGCGCCTTACCCCACCACCGTTCGTATCCCTGTATACAGGAACAGCCCACCCATAAAGGCCAGGAACAGGGCGCAGGCCAAAAGAATACCCGCATACACGGGCCGCGTCATCAACCTACGGCCAGTGGCGATGGCGAGCGCCACAGCGCTATACCACACAAAGTCCGACAGGATGTGCCCGATGTACACCGCCCCCACACCCCACAGGCCCAGGGGGCCGGGGTAGTAGCGGGCGAGGAGGCCAGCCCCCACTGTGAGCCACCAAAGGCTCCAGAAGGGGTTGGAGAGGCTCACCACCACCCCGCCCAGAATAGGCCCTCCCTTAGAACGGCGGGGGGCGTCGCCGCGGGGATGGAAGTCGGGGCGTTCCCGCAGGGCCGTCTGCACCGTGCCCCACGCCATCCACAGGATGACCCCGCCTCCCACCAGGCCGATGATGGCTCGGGCCGTCTCCCCCTGGAAGAAGCGCCCCAATCCCAGCACCAGGATCACCACCACCCCCAGTTCTAGCAAAGCGTGGCCCAGGGAGACCAACGGCCCGGCAGACCACCCGTGGCGGGCCGATTCCCGAATGGTGAAGGCCAGCAGAGGCCCTGGCGACAGCGCCCCCGACAATCCCACCACAAAACTGACAGCAAAGGCCACAGCCAAGTCGTCCAGCACGGGGGAAACCCTCTTATGCGGTGGAGGTGCTCCACCCGTGGGGCCACTCGGCTTCTGGGGGCCGGTGCAAAAGGGCCTCCATCGCCTCGGCCACGGGCACCCCCTCAAACAGCACCCGATAAATCATCCGTGCGATGGGCATCTCCACCTGGTAACGCTCGGCCAGGCGCATAACCTCTGCCACTGTGTGCACCCCCTCGGCCACCTGGCCCAGATCGCGCATAACCTCTTGCAGGGGGTAGCCCTGCCCGAGCCGCTCCCCCACCTGGCGATTGCGGCTCAGGGTGCTCCAACAGGTGGCCATCAGGTCGCCGATGCCCGCCAGCCCTGCAAAGGTCCACGGCTCCGCCCCGGCCGCCACCCCCAGGCGGATCATCTCCGCCAGGGCCCGGGTGATCAGGGCGGACTTGGCGTTGGTCCCCAGCCCCAACCCGTCGCACATCCCTGCCCCCAGGGCGAAGGTGTTCTTCAGCACCCCGCCCAGTTCCACCCCCACCACATCCCGGCTGGTATACACCCGAAAGGTGGGGCTGTGGAAGGCCTCTTGCACCCAGCGGGCCACCTCGGCGTCGGCGCTGGCCACCACTGTGGAAGCGGGCAACCCCCGGGCGATCTCCCCTGCCAGGTTGGGGCCCGCCAGCACCGCCACGCGCCCCCGATGGGCGGGCAACTCTTGAGCCAGCACCTCACTCATGCGCAGGGCAGTCCCCGGCTCCAGGCCTTTGGAGCCGTGCAGCACAATGGTGTCCCCTTCCAGAGCGGGGGCGAGGCGGCGGGCGTTCTCCCGCATGGTGGGCGAGGGCACCGCCAACACCACCATCTGGGCGTTCTGGGCAACCTCCCAGGGGTCGGGCGTCAGGTGCAGGGTAGGGGGGAAAGGGAAGGTGGGCAGGCGGGGATGGTGGCGGGCGCGGGTGAGGGCCTGCACCTCCTCGGCGTTGAGGGCCAACAAGGTCACCGTATGCCCCCGGCGTGCCAACAGCACCGCCAGGGTGGTGCCCCAGGTGGTGGTGCCGACAACCCCTATCTTTGCCACGAAGCCCTCTGCTGGGATGGAGCGAGAGGACGGGCGGGCTCTCCCAAGCGGTACTCCTCTCCCCGGAGGAGGCGTTGGATGTTCGGGCGATGTGCCCACACCACCAGCACAGCCCCCACCCCTCCATACAGAGCATAGGGCAAAGGCACCTCCTGCGCCAAGGCGAAGCCTATCAGGGTCAGCCCGCCGCTCCCTGCCCCCAGCAGGGAGCCGACGGACACATAGCGCGTGCGGGCAATGGCCGCCAGCCCCAGAAGGGTCGCCACGGCGCCTGCCCACGGCTGAAGCACATACAGCCCCCCCAATCCACTGGCGGTGCCCCGCCCGCCCCGAAAGCCCAAGTAAAGCGACCAGATATGCCCCACCATCACTGCCAACCCCACGCTCGGCGGCCCCCACGGGGTGGCCAACATCTCCCGCGCCAGGGCCACGGCCACGGCCCCCTTACCCATATCCAACGCCAGCACCAGCAAGCCCGCCCACACTCCAGCAATGCGCATCACATTGGTCATCCCTGTGCTTCCGCTGCCGTAGCGGCGGGGGTCCATACGGCGCGTCGCCTGGGCCACCAGCAGGCCCCAGGGGATCCCCCCCCACAGGTACGCCACGGGGACCGCCACTGCTAACCACTCCAGACCGGCGCTCATGACCGTCCCACCTTCGCCTGAGGGCGCGCGATGAAGCGGAGGCGCAGGGGCGTCCCGGCAAAGCCAAAGACCCCCCGCAAAGCGTTGGCCAAGTAGCGTTCATATGAAAAGTGCACCAACGCGGGGTCGTTCACCGTGAACACAAAAGTGGGGGGGTTGATCCCCTCCTGGCGCAGGCCGTAAATGTGGAGGGGCCGCCCCTTATGGGGGGGAGGTGGGTGGCGCACCACCGCCTCGGCCAAAAGGCGGTTCAGGTCCTCCTGGGGCACCCGCTTCTGCCGCTCCCGCCATACCCCCAGGCACGCCTCCAGCACCTTTTGCACCCCCTCCCCCGTGGAGGCGACGGTGAACAGCACCGGCGCATAGGGCACAAAGTGCAACCCCGCCCGCACCGCCTCCAGGGCCTGGGCCTCGGTGGCCCCCTGCGCCCGCGCCAGGTCCCACTTGTTCACCGCCACCACCAACCCCTTATAGGCGTCCACCACATACCCGGCGATGTGGGCATCCTGGGCTGTGACCGCCTCGGTCGCATCCAGCACCAGGATGGCCACATCGCACCGCTCAATGGCCTGCAGCGCCCGCAGAACAGCAAACTGCTCAATCCCCGGCTCAATGCGCCCCCGCCGGCGGATGCCCGCTGTGTCGATGAGCAGGAGGCGCAAGCCCTTATAGGTGGCGGGGGTGTCCAGGGCGTCCCGCGTGGTGCCCGGCTCGGGGGAGACGATGGCCCGCTCCTCCCCCACCAGGGCGTTGAGCATACTGGACTTGCCCACATTGGGGCGCCCCACGATGGCCAGTTTAGCCACCGGCTCGGCTTCGGGTGGGGTTTCGGGGGCCTCGGGCAGAAGGGCCAGCACCCGCTCTATGAGATCCCCGATGCCCCGGTTGTGCAGGGCCGAGACGGGAATGGGCTCCCCCAGGCCCAGGGCGTAAAACTCCCCGACCTGCAAAGCCCGCCCCGGCCCCTCGGCCTTGTTCACCGCCAACACCACCGGCTTCCCCTGGCGGCGCAGGATGTCGGCGACGGCGTGGTCTTCCGGGTGCACCCCCGTGGAGGCATCGGTTACCAAGATGATCACCTCTGCATCACGGATGGCCAGCAGCGCCTGCTTACGCACTTGCTCTTCCAGGGAGGTGTCTACCTCGGACCGCAGGCCCCCCGTATCCACCAGGATGACCCTCCGCCCGTCCAAGAGCACGGGCATGGCGATGCGGTCGCGGGTGGTGCCCGCCTCGTCGGCCACGATGGCCACCCGTCGTCCCAAAAGGCGATTGAACAAAGTGGACTTGCCCACATTGGGGCGTCCCACGATGGCAACCAGGGGCACAGAGGGGGGTGTGGGCATGGGCAGACCTTCAGTCGGCGAGGATGGCTTCAAGGATAGCCTTCTGGATGTGCAGGCGATTCTCGGCCTGGTCGTAGGCGGCCGACCAGGGGCTTTCCAGGAAGCCGGGGGGCACCTCCTCCCCGTAGTGGGCGGGCATGGGGTGCAGGAACAGGGCACCCGGGGCGGCACGAGCCATGCGCTCGGCGTTCACCTGGTAGCCGGCAAAGGCCCGCCGGCGCACCTCCGCCTCCTTCTCTTGCCCCATGCTCGTCCACACATCGGTGTAGACCACCTGGGCCTGGGCGACGGCCTGGTCGGGGTCCCTGAGGAGCGTGAGGGAGCCGCCCGTGTGCCGGGCTGTGGCCTGGGCTTGCTGGACAACGGCCGGGGGCAGCTCATACCCCGGGGGCGAGGCGATGCGGAAGTGGGCACCCACCGCTGCACAGGCCAGGGCCAGGCTGGCGGCGCAGTTGTTCCCATCCCCCACAAAGGCCACCACCACCCCCCGCAGGCGCCCCAGGCGCTCCTGCACCGTCAGGATATCGGCCAGGGCCTGGCAGGGGTGTTCACTGTCGGACAGGGCGTTGATGACCGGCACCGCCGCGTAGCGGGCCATGTCCTCCAAGGTCTTTTGGGCGAAGGTGCGGCAGACGATGGCGTCCACCATCCGCCCCAGGACGCGGGCCACATCGCTCACCGGCTCCCGCACCCCCAGGCCCACCTCTTGGGGGCCCAGGTAAAAGGGGTGCCCCCCCAACTGATGCACCGCCACATCAAAGGAGACACGGGTGCGCAGGGAGGGCTTCTCAAACAGCAGGGCGACACTCTTCCCCTCCAGAGACAAGGGCCGTGCCCCCCGCTTCAGGGCCAGCCCCCGCGCCACCAACCCCTCCACCTCCTGCGGGGAGAGGTCAGCCACCGACAGGAGATCGCGTCCCTTCAGACTGCGCACAGGGGTAGCCATCCTTGTGCTCCACCCCCCTAGTATAGCAGGGGGCATCCCTGCCCTACTGCCCACACACGAAAGGGGGCCTCCCCCTGTCCTCTGCGTGCCCGGACAGCCCCTGTGTGTTCGTCTTATGGTACACTTACCGTAACAGACCATCCACATCCTTGTGCAAGGGGGTTGCCGTGAAAATCAAGGCGGCAGTGCTCTATCAACCGCGTCAACCTTTAGTGGTGGAAGAGGTAGATTTGGATCCGCCCAAACGGGGGGAGGTCTTGGTGCGGGTGGCGGCGGCGGGCGTCTGCCGTAGCGATTACCACTTTATGGTGGGTGAAAACACCTATCTCCTCCCCGTGGTGCTGGGGCATGAGGGGGCGGGCATCGTGGAGGCGGTGGGCGAGGGGGTAACCACCGTCAAGCCCGGCGACCCCGTCATCTTCAACTTCGTGCCCAACTGTGGCTTCTGCGCCTACTGCACCGCCGGACGCCCCAACATCTGCGAGAACTCCGCCACCTTGCAACAGCGCGCCTTTATGCTGGACGGCACCAGTCGCCTCCGCAAGGGCAAGCAGGTCCTCCACCACTTCATCCGCACCGCCTGCTTCGCCGAGTATGCGGTGCTGGCTGAGACGGGGTGCATCCCCTTGGAGAAGGACTTCCCTCTGGACCAC
This sequence comes from Dehalococcoidia bacterium, assembly GCA_025060295.1. NCBI lineage: Bacteria > Bacillati > Chloroflexota > Dehalococcoidia > Dehalococcoidia bacterium. Next base: position 67,080 of record JANXCH010000013.1, read on the forward strand.
GCCGCCCTTATCGGATGCTCGGTAACCACGGGGGTGTGTGCGGTTCTGCGCACTGCCCAGGTGCCGTCCGGGGCCAGTGTGGCGGTGGTGGGGTGTGGGGGTGTGGGGTTGAATGTCATCCAGGGAGCGCGCCTGGTAAACGCCGATCCCATCATCGCTATTGACATCCGCGAGGGCAACCTCGCCCTTGCCCGCCAACTGGGGGCAACCCACACAATCAACGCCGGCACTGAACATGTCCTGCGCCGCGTGCAGGAGATCACCAACGGCCAGGGGGCCGACTACTCCTTCGAGGTCTACGGGGGCTCCCACACGGCCCAGGTCGCTTTTGACATCGTTCGCCGGGGCGGGACAGTGGTCATCGTGGGGTTAGCCCCCGAGGGGCACAAGGCCAACTTTGACCTCATCACCATCCTGCGCAAAGAGGTTACCATCAAAGGCTCCTACTACGGCTCGGCGCGTCCCCGCCTGGATATGCCCATGCTGGTGCGCCTGGCCAAAGAGGGACGCCTGGACATCGGCACCCTGGCCCAGCGCCGTTACCGCCTGGAGCAGATTAACCAGGCCTACCGCGACCTAGAGGAGGGCCTGCCTGGGCGGGGCATTATCGTGTTCCCCCAGTAAGCGGGAGGGGTATGGGCCTGTGGGTGCTGGTGGGGGCGGTGCTGGTGGCCCTGGGGGGGGTGGGTGTCCTGTTCTACCGACTGCGGGGCGTGCAGAGGGCCTATGCCCACCTGCGAGCGGGGGTGGATGCGCTCCTGCGCCAGATTCCCCCCCCGCCGGCGGGGGCGACAGAGCAAACCCTTGAGGAAGTGGGGAGGCGGTGGCAGACCCTCCTCCAGGAGCGGGAGACCCTCCACAGCGCCTTGACAGCCCTGCAAGAGGGTGTGCTCTTACTGGATGGGGAGGACCGTCTGCTCCTGGCCAACCCGGCGGCGTGGACGGTGCTGGGGGCTGTGGCGGGGGAGCGGGGCCAGCGTCCCCTGCCCCTCCTGCGCGATCACCAGGTGCGCACGGTGTTGGAGCGGGCGCGTGCGACGGCCTCCCCCCAGAGGGGCGAGGTGGACCTCCTCCCCCAGGGGAAACGCCTGGAGGTTACCGCTGTCCCCCTAGAGGGGGGGGTGGTGCTGATGGTCATGCGGGACCTGACCCCCTTCTACCGCCTCCAGACCACTCGGCGGGAGTTTGTGGCCAATGTCTCCCACCAGTTGCGCACGCCCCTGGCCGCCATGCGCGCCGCCATTGAGACCCTGGAGGAGGGGGCGTTGGAGGACCCCGCCGCCGCCCGTTCCTTCCTGGCGCGCCTGAAGGGGGAGGTGGAGCGCATGGAGCGCCTGGTGCGGGAACTGCTGGACCTTTCCCGCCTTGAGAGCGGGCAGGTAGCCCTGCATCTAGCCCCTCTCCCTGTGGAGGCGGTGGCTCAAGAAGTGGCCGAACGCTTTGCCCCCTTGGCCCGGCAGGCGGGGCTAACCCTGACGGTGGAGGTGGCCCCCCATCTCCCGCCCGTGCTAGCCGACCGGGACAAACTCCTGCAAGCCCTTTCTAACCTGCTGGACAATGCCCTCAAGTTCACCCCGGCGGGGGGCAAGGTGTGGCTCCGCGCCCACGCCCAAAACGGCCAGGTGGTGTTCAGCGTGGAGGACACGGGCATCGGCATCGCCCCGGAGCATCTGCCCCACATCTTTGAGCGGTTCTACAAGGCCCACCGCACGCCCGACGACGCCGGGGCCGGCCTGGGCTTAGCTATCGTGAAGCACATCGCCCAGGTGCACGGGGGGAGTGTAGAAGTGGAGAGCCAGGAGGGGCGGGGCTCCCGCTTCACCCTGCGCCTGCCCGCCGCCCGCCCAGGCTAGGGGGATCGCCTTTCCCCCACGGCGGCCAGGGATGGCGGCTGTGGGGCGCTCTCAGGAGGTGGCTCGGGCTTCAGGATGCCGATAAAGGGCAGATTGCGATACCGCTCCAAATAGTCCAGGCCGTAGCCTACGAGAAACTCGTCGGGCACCTCAAAGCCCACGTAGTGCAAGGGCACATCGGCAATGCGCCGCACCCGCTTGTCCAACAGGGCGCACACCCGCAGGCTCGCTGGGCCTTTGCTCTCCACATGGCGCAGGATACAGTGCAGGGTCATCCCCGTGTCCACGATATCCTCCACCAGGAGCACATCCCGCCCGCGGATATCCATGTCCAGGTCTTTGGTGATGCGTACCCCTTCCCCCTTGCCGTAGTAGGAGATGGCCATGAAGTCCACCGCAACGGGGAGGCTGATGGCGCGCATCAGGTCGGCCATGAAGCACAGCACCCCCCGCAGCACGCCCACCAGCACCGGCTCCTTGCCCTTGTAGTCCTGGGAGATTTGCCGCCCCAGTTCGGCCACCCGCTTCTGGATGGCCTCGGTGGAGAAAAGGACACGCTCAATCCCCCGCACACCCGCCTGGGCCAAGGGGCCAAACCCATAGCGCGCCAACAGCCGATGGAAGTCCCGCCGGTAGAGGAGTTTGATCTTGATATCCGGGTACAGTTGGCGTAAAAGACGCAGTTTGCGGTTCTTTTCGGTAACCAGGCTCTGCTTCAGAGTGGTCAGTTCCACATACAGGTCCAGGTCAGGTAGGTAGAAGTCGGGGGTGAACATCTCCACCACCCGCTCGCCCTCCCAGCGGATGGGGAAGGAGCGGGGCTCATACTGCCAGCGCACGCCATAGAAGTCCAGGATGCGAGCGAACTCGGCCTCGCTGGGGTGGGCGAAGGGGGGTGGGGGGCTCCAAGACTCGGGGGCCTCTTCCTGGGGGGACTGTTCCCTCTCGGACATGGCTCCTCTTAGGCGCGCTCCGCCACCACCGTCAGCCAGTTGCGGGGCACGGCTGTGAGGCCCATCTCCTGGAAGGTTTGGCGCACCGCCTCCTGGAGGACCTCGCTGGCCCTCTCCAGGGGCACCCCAGGCAGAGCGCCCTGCACAAAGTCCTCAAACCGGCTGATGTCCAGCCAGCCTTGCAGGGGAACGGCAGCGGTGCGCAGTTCCCGATGCACCACCTTCAACCCGTGCGCCTCCAGCAGGGCGATGTACTGCTCGGGGGTCAACTGGCGGCGGGCCTCCACCTTCTCGGAGCGCGGTGTCAGCCCGTAGCGCTCCTTCAGAATACGCAGGGCTTTGAGCATCCAGCGCCGGTAGAAGGCGTCGGTATCGGGGGCGTGGGCACCTTGGAAGAAGGAGGTGTTGAAGGCGAAGCGGCCCCCGGGCTTCAGGGACGCCACCACCTCCCGCAGGAGGGACGCCTTATCCTGAATGTAATGGATGCCGTTGCAGAAGATGACGGCGTCGGCTTTCTCCCGCACCATGCGGGAGAGGTCCTCCACCCGCCCTTGGATGAACTGAATGGCGGTATCGGTGGCGTCGGCGAGGTTGTGCATGGCCTCCTTCAGGGCAGCGGCCGACATGTCCACGGCGATGATGACGCTCTCCCTGGCCCCCCGCAGTTTGTCCCGAATCATACGGGTGACCAATCCGGTGCCGCAGGCCAGTTCCACCACCCTCTGGCCGGGGCGCAGGCCCACCATCTCCAGCAGGTAGGCGTTGACGGCGCGATAGAAGCCGTGCTGGGCGAACCACTTGAAGGAGAAGTCCTGGGTCTGGGGGGCCGTTGGGGCTGTCTCCACCGACGCACCTCCGCGCCGACACCTCTATGATAGCACGCCGGCAAGACGCAAGGGGTTCATACTCCACGCCCTCCCAGGAAGGGATTCCAGCGCTTTTCGTTGCCAATGGTGGAACGGGGGCCGTGACCGGGGAGCACCACGGTGGTATCGGGAAGTACCAGGAGTTTGGTGAAGATGCTGGAGATGAGGCGGGCGTGGCTTCCCCCGGGGAAGTCGGTGCGCCCCACGCTCCCCTGGAACAGGGTGTCCCCTGTGAACACCGCCCCTTGCCCATACAGGCAGATGCTCCCTGGGGTATGGCCCGGCGTCTCCAGCACCAGCAGAGAGCACGCCCCGAAGGTCAGGGTATCGCCCCCCTTGAGGGGATGGTCGGGGTTGGGGGGCTCCCGATAGTCGGGGAAGAGGTGCTGCAGCCCTGAAGGGCTCTTCAGGTAAAAAATGTCGTCGGGGTGGAGGGCATAGGGCACCCCCAGGGCCTCCTTGACGGCGGCCGCTGCCGCCACATGGTCAATATGCCCGTGGGTGGAGACCATCAGGCGGGGCTGAAGGCCCAGGCGCCGGACCTCCTCCACGATGCGCTGGGCCTCGCCCCCCGGGTCAATGATGAGGGCCTCCTTGCTCTCCTCATCGCTGACCAAATAACAGTTGGTGGCGAAAGGCCCCACGACCAGGATGCGCACCTGCATGCCCATTGCTAGCGCTCAATGGGGGTATCGTCCCGGTTGCCCCACTCGGCGAAGGAGCCGTCATAGTTGCGGGCGCGGGGATACCCCAGCAGGTTCAGCACGAAGGTGCCGTGCGCCGCACGGATGCCCCCCTGTCAGTAGGCGATCACCTCCTTCTCGGGGGTAATGCCCTTTTCGGCCAGCATCCGCCGCAGAGTGGCCGGGTCTTTGAAGGTGTGGCTCTCCCGGTCCACCAGCTCCAGCCATTCCAGGTGAATAGCGCCGGGCATATGCCCAGCCCTCTTGTTGCCACGGGTGTTCTCTCCCGTATACTCGGCCAGGGAGCGCACATCCCACAGCACCGTGTCCGTATCCTGGCGGGCGATGCGCTCTTTGATGTCCTCGGCCGTGGCCAGGACAGAGGGGGTGGGGCGGGGGGTGAAGGTGGCGGGGGGATAGGTGTGCCGTGCCCCACAGAGGCACAGGGGACGCTGCTCGCGGAACCAGCGGGGGAACCCGCCGTTGAGCACCTTCACCTTGCTGTGGCCGTAGTAGGTGAGGCACCACCACAGGCGGGCGGCGTACAGGCTCTGGCGCGCATCGTAGCCGACCACCAGGGTATCGTCGCCGATACCCAGGGACTCCATCAGGGCCTTGAACTGCTCGGGGCGCATCATGAAGCGACGGTCGTCCGGGTTTTTGTAGTAGTTATCGGGGACGGGCACCGCCCCCGGAATGTGGATGCGGAAGTAGGCGTCCCGGGGATCGCAGTCCACGATGCGGAGGGAGGGGTCGTTCAGGCGCTGGTGGAGCCACTGGGGGTCCACGAGGAGATCAGGGCGGGCAAACACCTCGGCGGACACGGCTTCCTCCTGGGGGAGATTGTGCCCCAGGCGGGAGGCGTTGTCAAACCTTTCGGGCGTCAACGCACCTGGTAGATGCGCACCCGTTCCCACTGGGCCTGGAGGGTGAACAGGTCGGGGCGGCTCTCCATCCGCTCGCGTAGAAGGGGGGTCGCCTCGGGGGTGAAAAGGCTTTCGGCCACCACCACATAGCGTGCCCCCAGAGTACGCAGGGTGCTGGCGACGCCGTCCATTGTGCCCAGTCCAAACCATGCGGCGCCCCGCAGGACGCCGACGGCGCGCCAGGTGGGGGCGCCCTCGTCGTGCCAGCCATGCACTAGGGGCCGCTGAGCCAGGTAGGGTATCAGGAAGGTGTCCCAGAACCACATCCCCGCACTGAACACCCTGTCCTGGGGGTGGGTATGGTGGGCCAGCCAGGTGAGGGCCTCGTGCACCTGGGGGTCTACCTGATAAGGGGCCATCTTCCCGCGGACTATCCAGGCATCCCGCAGGGGGAGGGCCACCAGCGCCGCCACCACCAGCCCGAGCACCATCCTGCGGATCACGGGCCTAGCCCGAAGAACACGCCACCCTTCCAGGGAGTGGGCCACGGCGTCCACGGCGACGCAGCACAACAGGGCGACAAAAGGGGCCATGAACACGGAGAAACGGGCCGCATCCAGCCCGCTAAAGGGGTAGAGGCGGTATAGGGGGTTGCCCTCCACGCCCAGGCTGAAAGCCGTGAGGGTCAGGGTAAGGAGGGCAAGGGCGGGGAGCCGGCGCCCCTCCAAGAGGGCGTAGACCACCCCCACCAGGGCGAAAAACACCACACTGGCCCCGATGTAGGCGGGGTAGATGAACCGCCCGATGTAGGCGGGGAGGAGGGCGTGGCGGGCATAGGTGGCCAGGGGGAACGTCCAAATCCCCGGCATCTCCCGGCGGAAGCCCACCTCCAGAGCATGGGCCAAAAAGGGCACCCCCCACGGGGCAACAACTACCAGGGCGACAGCGAGAAAGACGGCGCAGACCTTCAGAAAGGTGAGGCGGGGGATAGTGCCCCGCACCAGGTGATACACCCCCCAGGGCACCAGGGCCAAACCGATACCCAGGGCCGTCATATGGTGTGCCAGAGCCCCCAATCCGAAGCACACGCCCCCCAGCACACCCCAGCGCACCTGCCTCTCCGAAAGGCTCCGCTCCAGCAAACCGTAGGCCATCACCACAAGGGGCAGGGCAGCCAGCGTCGTAAACCACCCCCACAGGGCGAGCGCAGCCAGCACAGGATAAGACACCACCACCAGCAGGCCCGCCAGTAGCGACGTCCCGCGAGGCAGGCCTATCTGCCGGGCCACCCACACCGTCGCCCAGACGGTGCCCACATAGGCCAGCACCAGCATGCCCCGGTACACCCCCACAAGGTCGTCCCCCCACAGAGCGCTGATAGCCCCCACCAGACCATAGGCCAACGGCGGATACGATTGCAGGTAGCGGAACCCCCCGTACCAATAGGGGTCTAGTAGGGGATTCTCCAGATGGCCCGTCAGGGCCAGGCGGGTTACCCAACTCAAGTGCAGAAAAGTGGGCGTATCCACGCCTGGGGGGAAATCGCCACCCAGCAGCGGCCATAGCAGCCCCATCCCTCCTCCAGCCAGCCCCACACAGCCTATCAGCAAGCCCAGCTGGGACATCCAGGCGGAAGGCGTGGACGCAGGGGGCAGCACACGACGGGCCATACCCTGTTATCGTCGCCGAGGAGTCCGATGGGGTCAAGGTAGAGCCTTACACCCCATCAGGGAAAAGGCGCGCCTGTCCGTATGAGGCTATAACGGTGCAATCAGGCAAAAAAGCCTTTCACATCGATAGAAAGAGCAGATGTCCAGTCCGAAACCATTGACAGCTTTCAGAGCGTATAGTAAAGTGAACTGGCCTTCCCGGCCAGACTGCGCTGGGGGCCAAATCTTTGGGTGAAGGAGGCGACGATGCGCCGAGGCGGATGGCGACTGTATAGCCTACTGGTGTTGGGGGCATGGGTGCTGGGGCTGGTGGCGTGTCGGCCGGCGGCGGTGCCCACACCCACTCCTGTGCCCACCCCCAC